>NZ_JARVSI010000008.1:0-63107 GCF_030209255.1 Pseudomonas sp. CFBP2511
GAGGCAGACCATGCCGCTAAGTCTCCATAGGCGTATCCGTAGGTACGCATAATGTATATTATGTTAAATTGTATCTGTTTGTAACTGTGGGAGAACGTGATCATCGTCTTCGATAATCAAGAAATCAGGACCTAAGGATTTTGTGGGGCTGGCCGATATAGAATAGATGATACGTTTTGCTACATTTCCGTACCAATGGCCTACTGCGGGCATCTCATGAGGCATATACGTTGAATATCTCCACTCAGCTCTCCAATTTCAGCTTCACGCCAACGGTCCTCCCTGCATCCAGGCCTGACAGTGGCAAGGTCACTGATGAATCGCTTGAGTCGTCTTCTGCAGCTCCAGCCGCAGTTGCGGTCGAAGGGGTAAAAGTTTCATTGTCTGGTGCGGGCATTCAGAAGTCTGCCGACGACAATAAACCAAAGTCGAATGCCGATATCGAATCAAGCGGCTTACCAGAACAGACGCAAAAAACCCTCAAGATGATCCGCGAGCTGAAGCGACAAATTGAGGAGAAACAACAGGAGTTACAGTCACTGATGGCTGATCAGAGCATGGACCCTGAAATCAAAAAATCCAAAATCGGCGCATTGGTCACGGAGATCTCAACCCTTACAGCTGGCTTGGCGACTGCCAACAATGCCTTGGTAAAACAGGCCCGCAGCAATAAGATTTCACCCGATCAGTTGCAACAAGCCCAACAACTCGCGGCGAAGTGATGCCGCGAAGTCCTCATAGCTGAGCACCATGACCAGGGCAGATTGATACGAGGCAAACGTGCGCAGAGTTGAGGGACGATGGGATGAAGCCTTAACCCCAGAAACCCTGCGCGTCAACGCAGGCCTGCCCTCCTCCCTTTACAGCAGATGAATAATGCGGAACCGAAGCTTCGATGGCCTGCACTGATGCACGTGTCCGCATTTTTTTCAGATGGCTACTGCGCCGATACCCCCTCGATCAGATAAACGTCTGTTTTGGCTGAACGTTGGCGGACTTTTCTCAATTCGGTGTACTCGGCAGAGTTGTACCAGGCTTGGGCTTTTTCTACGCTCGCAAACTCAATGACAACGCGTCGACGTTTTGGCGCGGTACCTTCGAGTGAAATAGTTTTGCCGCCACGTACGATGAAATGACCTCCATAAGGTTTGAAGGTTGACTCGACCTGAGCACTGTAAGGCTTCATTCCCTCAGCATCGGTAATCTCAAATTCAGCAACATAATAGGCCGGGCGCGTTTCCTCCTTTGCTTCTGATGCGATCACTAAGCCACTGGTTGCCGCAAAAAACACCAGGCCCGCCACTGCAAGTGCCACACCCTTCAAGTTTCTCATCACTTTTCTCCATTAAAAATCGGGCTGCTCAGTCGGTTAATATCCTGCCAACCAGCCTCCAACAGAAAGTTAATCATCTCCCGGTTTGAGTGCTGAGTTGAACCGGTTCGGTTTCAATCAACACTCTGGACATGATCATCGACTGGGTGGCTTTCACGTATTTCTGAAAATGCGCGGACGCAATATGGCTTCGATACGCGGCTTCATCTGCATAGATTTCGAAGAAGTGCAGCCGATTCGGATGATCTTTTTCCGCAACCGAATAAATGGACAGTACACCTGGCTCAAGGCGAACGGAATCGGTCATTTCCTCTTTGACTGCAGTGTGATAGGCCGCCAATTGAGCAGGATCAATCACAAGCTGAGCGATACGCACAACCTTTTCCATCGGCTCACCTGCGAGCACCGATCCCCCCCAAAAACAAACCACAGCAACAGCAGCGCACAGGACTGGAACTCGCATTCGTCTACCTTTGATAGTTATTGACGAGTCATGCTACAGCGCATCCTCGAAGAGAACTCATGAGCAGATCAGATAACCGTTATGGACCATCAGCACGGGGTGGGCAAGGTTATCGTTATTGATATCGGGGTTGTAAAGGTACATCAGTTCAGCTCGCGGGCGAAACTCAGGGAGCACTGCTGAGCGCTGCTCATGGCTTCATTCTGAAAATCCCGGTTATCAGCCGAAGTCCAGTGCCATAGGCTCTAATCCTGGATGGTCCAACAAAAGAGGCTCACACAGTGCATTGGCAATTGGCGCAATGCGCCAGGAAGGAATCATGTAAGAGTATCCGGCTTCAGCCATCCGAGCCGTGAGTTAATGGAGAGACGTTGATGAACCCTGGAAAACCCACTACAGCCGACGCGGGGATTGAACTATCCCGGCGACAAGTTCTGATAGGTACTGCGGGTACTGCGGTCACAGCAGTATTCGCGAAGGTCGATGATGCGCAAGCGGTTGCCAAGCTGAAGTCCTCACCCCAGAGCCCGCCGGGCAGCCATGTAACGTTCACCCTCAACGGCCGACGATTTGCTATGGATGTAGACAACCGCACCACTCTTCTGGACGTCCTTCGAGAAAGGCTGCATTTGACCGGTACCAAGAAGGGCTGCGACCACGGCCAGTGCGGTGCCTGTACGGTGATCGTAGAAGGTAGACGAATCAACTCATGCCTTACGCTTGCAGTCATGCACGAAGGCGACAGCATCACCACCATTGAAGGGCTCGGTACGCCGGACAATCTGCATCCGCTGCAATCGGCGTTCATCAAACATGACGGCTATCAATGCGGTTACTGCACACCTGGGCAGATTTGCTCGGCAGTCGCGATGCTTGAAGAAATAAAGGCCGGCATACCCAGCCACATAAGTAGCGACTTGCTCGCCAAGAGCCCCGTCACCGCCGCTGAAATCCGCGAACGCATGAGTGGCAATATCTGCCGATGCGGCGCGTACTCCAACATCGTCGATGCCATTCATGAAGTGGCCGGAGGTGAGGCATGAAACCCTTCACTTACGAACGGGCGACATCTGTACTGCAAGCGGTGAACGCTGCCGCCAATAATCCGGGCTTCCGATTCATCGCCGGCGGTACCAATTTGCTCGATCTGATGAAGCTGGAAATAGAGACCCCTCAGCACCTGATTGATGTAAACGGACTGGCGCTCGACAAAATTACCCCGACCGAGGACGGCGGATTAAGAATCGGCGCCTTGGTGCGCAACACCGACCTGGCCGCTGCGCCCCAGGTTCGTCGAGACTACGCCGTACTGTCCAAAGCACTGCTTGCCGGAGCGTCAGGGCAACTGCGCAATAAAGCCACAACGGCAGGCAACCTATTGCAACGCACACGCTGCGCCTACTTTTACGATACCCATCAGCCGTGCAACAAGCGGCGCCCAGGTGCCGGCTGCTCTGCGATGGGTGGCGCCAGCCGGCAACAAGCGATTATCGGGATCAGCAATGCCTGCATTGCCAGCCATCCGAGCGATATGGCCGTGGCAATGCGGGCATTGGACGCGAAGGTAGAAACACTCAACTCAGACGGTCAAGTCAGGACGATTGCAATCGCCGATCTATACCTGGCTCCCGGCGACACTCCAAACATAGAAAATACCTTGGGTCACGCGGAACTGATTACTGCTGTGACCCTGCCTAAACCCATAGGCGGCAAGCATATCTACTACAAGGTTCGTGACCGTGCGTCCTACGCATTTGCGCTGTTGTCTGTCGCGGCGATCGTGCTGCCCGACCAAACGGGGCAGTTGGCCTTGGGGGGCGTGGCCTACAAGCCTTGGCGAAGCGAAGATGCCGAAGTGTACTTCCCTGACGGCGCGACGGCCGTAACGACACGTTTGCTGGCTGGCGCCAATCCTACCGCGCAGAACGCTTTCAAAATCAAACTTGCAGAACGGACGATTGGTCTTGTTCTTTCCAGCGCGTCTTCTCAAGAAATTACCGGTAGTGCACGGCTGCGGTCAACTGACCAGGAGTAAGCCTCATGAAGTTTGATTCGCCTGCGAGCACAAATCCCATCGATCAAATGAAGGTCATTGGGCAGCCGAAAGACCGCGTTGAAGGCCAACTGAAAACAACCGGCGCTGCAACCTATGCTTACGAACAACAGGCCACTGTTAGCCCCCCTGCTTACGGCTATGTAGTAGGTTCTTCAATCAGCAAGGGACGCATCACTTCAATCGATTCTAGCGAGGCGCGCCACGCCAGCGGCGTTATCGCAATCGTCACCCATGAGAATGCAGGTCAACTGGACAGGGGGGAATTTTACGTTGATCGCGCACTTGCCGGCCCTCAGGTGGACCACTACCACCAGGCAGTAGCAATCGTCGTCGCGCAGACGTTCGAACAAGCCAGAGCCGCCTCGGCTTTGCTTCGCATCTATTACGTCAGAGAGCCTGGCGCTTATGACCTGGCAGCACAGCGAGCGTCTGCCATAACCCCGCCGCCGGGGGCATTTGGCCCTCCTCCGCACACTGCCATCGGAGATTTCGACGGCGCGTTCAAGAAGGCAGCGTTCTCGCTCGAAGGCCACTACACCACCCCGGATCATGCGCACGCGATGATGGAGCCCCACGCGACCATCGCTCAGTGGCAGGGAGAGAAACTAACGTTATGGACGTCTATTCAGCAAATGAACTGGGGCGTCAGGGATCTTGCCAAGACACTGGGCATCCCCAAAGACAACATTCATCTGATCTCGCCTTACATTGGTGGCGGCTTTGGCGGCAAAGGCACGATTCTGTGTGACGCCGTGTTGGCCTCGCTTGCAGCTAGAGCAGCCGGGCGGCCCGTCAAAGTTGCACTTCCCCGCCCACTCATGTTTAACAACCTGACGCACAGGCCTGCGACGATTCAAAGAATACGACTCGGCGCCAATCCGGACGGCACACTAACAGCCATCGGCCACGAGAGTTGGTCAGGCAATCTGCGCGGTGGTCGTACTGAGGCCGCAACGGCCTCGACCCGAACGTTGTATGCGGGCGCTAACCGTATGACCCGTTTGTACCTTGCCGAACTCGACCTTGCCGAAGGCAGCGCAATGCGTGCGCCTGGTGAAGCGCCAGGCATGATGGCGCTGGAAATTGCCATGGACGAAATGGCTGAAAAACTGGGTATGGATCCTGTGAAGTTTCGCGTCATCAACGACACCCAGGTAGACCCGGAGCAGCCTGATCGCACCTTTTCCAAGCGCCAGTTGGTCGAATGTCTGAACACGGGAGCTGATCGTTTCGGCTGGGCTCAACGCAATCCCCTTCCCGGCAAGAAACTGCATGACGGCTGGTGGATCGGAGTCGGAATGGCTTCCGCGATTCGGGGCGCACCTACAACGAAATCCGCTGCTCGCGTTCGGCTTGACCGCAAAGGCTTGATCACCGTCGAAACAGATATGACAGACATCGGAACAGGCTCTTACACGATCATTGCCCAGACTGCTGCTGAAATGTTGGGCGTTGAAATGGACAAGGTGAACGTCTATTTGGGCGATTCAAGATTTCCGGAGTCTTCAGGGTCTGGTGGCCAATGGGGAGCTGCCTCATCAACGGCGGGCGTCTATGCCGCCTGCGTAAAACTCAGGGAAGTCATCGCTGACAAGTTGGGCCTGGATCCAACAAAAGCGGAATTTATCGGTGGGCACGTTCGTGAAGGCTTGAAAAACCTGCCATTGGAAGAGGCGACAAAGGATGGCGACCTATTGGCCGAGGACGTCATGGAGTTCGGCGACCTGGCAAAGCAGTACGCCCAGCAAACCTTTGGCGCTCACTTTGTGGAGGTTGGCGTAAACGCCGCCACAGGGGAAATTCGCATTCGCCGTCAGTTGGCGGTCTGCGCAGCAGGCAGAATACTCAACCCCAAAACAGCTCGTAGTCAGATCATTGGGGGAATGACGATGGGCGCGGGTGCAGCGCTTATGGAAGAAATGATTGTGGATCATCGGTTAGGTTTTTTTGTTAATCACGATCTGGCCAGTTACGAAGTGCCGGTGCATGCCGACATTCCTCATCAGGAGGTCATTTTTCTGGATGAAGTAGACCCCTATGCGACGCCTCTTAAAGCTAAAGGCGTAGGCGAGCTCGGTATTTCCGGAGCAGCCGCAGCAATCGCCAACGCTGTCTATAACGCCACCGGCATAAGGGTGCGCGATTACCCGATCACACTCGATAAACTCATTGATCATTTGCCCGCTCTGGGCTGACTTTCCCCATGACTAACTGTTTTCGCTTCGGAGTAACAAATGCAGCTAAGCCGCACGAATTTGGCAGACATTGTTTATTTCCTAGCCATCGCTCGGCATCAAAGCTTCAGAAAAGCAGGTCTGGAGGTGGGAATCAGTGCCTCAGCGCTCAGTCATGCCATGAAAGGACTTGAGACGCGGCTTGGCGTTCGGCTGCTCAATCGCACCACCCGAAGCGTGACCCTGACAGCCGCTGGCGAGGAGTTGCAGGGCCTCATCAGCGCTCCGGTCAATGACATAGGCCAAGCGCTGGAGACCCTCAACCGGCTACGCGATGAGCCCGCCGGGCGTATCCGCCTGAACGTCTTGAGCGACGGCGCAAAACTACTGCTGGGCCCCGTTCTCCCGGTTTTTATTGATCGCTATCCGGACATCGAGGTTGACCTCACCGTGACCAATAAAATGGTCGATATTATCGGCGACGGTCATGATGCAGGCATTCGCTTTGGTGGGACGGTTCCCGAAGACATGATAGCTCAACGACTTTCTCCCGATGTAGCCTGGGCAGTCGTTGGCGCGCCAGCTTACCTTCAGCGATTCGGCACGCCTAAACATCCAGAAGATCTGCACCAACATCGTTGTTTACGCGTGCGCCTGGGTAATGCGCACATCTACCATTGGCAATTCTCGAAAGACGGTCAACGGATGGAGATTGACGCTCCCGGAGCCATCACGATCGATGAAGCACGCGTTGGTGTCGCGATGGCGATGCGCGGCGCTGGATTGATGTACGTTCTCGCCTCTGTAGTTGAGCGACAGATTACGGAAGGCTCACTGCAGCGAGTGCTTGAAGACTGGACTCACTACGACCCGGGGTTTCACATCTATTATTCAAGCTTCAGACAGGTTCCTGTAGGCCTGCGCCTGCTCATTGACCTCATCCGCGAACTTGAACCTCTAGGGCCACTTCCATAACGCATTCAGCTCGCCTGCCGCTTGGTGAAAACATCGCTAAAGACCGGCACTGCCGAAAATGCGTTAGGCCAGCCAGCGTAGAACGCGAGGTGTGACAGCAGTTCGGAGGCCTCGGTCTGCGTCAGACCATTGTCCATCGCACGATTGAGGTGGTAGCCGATCTGGGCAACCTGACCATTGGCTACTAACGTCGTGACGGTGATCAAGCTACGGTCTCTGGGTGCAAGACCAGGTCGCAGCCATAAATCATTGAACAGCGCGCTGGTGGTGTACTGCACTAACCCAGGTGAAACCGGGCCAACCGATTTGTCGACACTCGCTACGCGGGCATCTTCGGCAGCCTGATCAACAGGCAGAAGGACGGGCGATACCGGAGCCAGTTGATCAGGTGATATACCGTTCCTGCTAAAGACTTCCTTGACGATCGGAGCTGCCTGAGTGGCATTCCCCCAACCCGAGTAAAACGCGAGGTGGTTGATTAATTCCGACAACTCTAAAGGCGTCACACCATTCTTTAGCGCCAGATCTGCATGAGCGGCCAGCTCTGCTGATTGACCTCGAGCAACCAGCACAGCCACGGTAGCCAAGCTTCGATCGCGGGGAGACAACTCTGAGCGTTTCCATACTTCATCAAAGAGTAGTGTGTCGGTGTTGTGAGCCATTACTGGTGAAATGGAGCGCACATCGGCGGAGTTTGGCATGTGAGAATTTTCCTTGGTCATCGCCACGCTGGCTGTGGCGAATGCAGACAAACATATCGCTAAGCTTGCTGCTGAAAATGTGCGAATAATCATAATGAAGCGCCGTACTGGGCTTCGGTGACAGGCTCAAGCCACTCGACACTTTTGCCCTCAAGCACCTCTTGAATAGCCATATGGGTCACGCCAGTGGTGCTCGTTGCGCCATGCCAATGCTTGATGCCGGGGGGCGTCCATATCACATCCCCAGGCTTGATGACCTGTTTGTCGGCGCCCTGTTGTTGAACCCATCCGGTACCCGTCGTGACCACCAACGTTTGTCCCAGCGGGTGGGTATGCCAATTGGATCGCGCCCCTGGCTGGAAGGTGACATAGCCTGCCGAGACCTTCGATGGTGCTTGTGCGGCAAACAGAGGGTCTATTCGTGCGTTGCCCACGAAATGAGTGGGTGCCCCGATTATGGATGCCTGCTCGCCATTTCTAACGATCGTCATGGATTGCGCAGAGGGGGCATCGTCAGCGTGGGCGTTGAATACGATGGTGGCCAATAGGCCTATTGCAGGCATGGCTGATCTTTGACGCATCGGTAGCTCCTTGCTGAGTGAATAGAGTTGCAACCAACCTAATTCATGCCTCTGCATTCAACTACCGGCTTATTGATTCATGCACCGATGAGCAGCACTCAGTAATGCGCACGTGCGCGTTCAGCCATGCCGGGCCGTAGCCTGGAGCTTATTCATACCATGCACCATTTGCTTCAGGAAGACGCCAGACAAGCGCCTGACCGTTTGGCAGGGGATCAACGGTTTCAGCCAACTGCGATGGCCTCGCTCGCCAGTCAAAAAATCGGATCTTTCCAGCGCGTAGACGTCCAATCTTGAGATCGCCACTCATCCAACGCCCTGTAGCGTTTCAACCCAGGAAACCCCATGACCTTCTTCATCTTCCTTCTAGCCTGCTCCGCCGCCGCCGCAACCGGCATCATCTTCAAACCGGGCGCATGGTACGAATCCCTTCAAAAACCTGCCTTCACCCCACCAAACTGGGCATTTCCGGTGGCGTGGACCACGATCTATCTGCTCTTGGCCTGGGCAGGATATCGTCTCACCCTCCTCCCCGGCAGCCAGACCGTGCTGGCGCTATGGGCCGCTCAAATTGCACTGAACACCTTATGGACCCCGGTATTCTTTGGCGCAAACCGCATCGCCGCCGCGATGGTGATTCTTGCCCTGCTGTGGATCGTTGTCGCCACAATGATCGTGATGGCATTGCAGCTGGACATCATTACAGGTCTGATTTTGTTTCCCTATCTGGTGTGGCTCTCGGTGGCTGCGGCGCTGAACTTTTCTATTCTGCGCCACAACCGATAATCGCCTGCTCGAGTGCACTACAGCGCATAGCGCCGGCAATGTTCCAGATAGCCTTGCTCGTGGCTGCCCACCAGTTGAACGACGCTCGACCATAACCAGGATGGAGCGTCCAGGGTCTGGGATCGATTCGTTTGCAGATCCCGGATCCACGCCGCGCGTGTTGCCAGGTCCATCTGCCTGGCGTGGGCAATACCGACGACTTTCGCGAGGTATGCGGCCGCTTGCATGGCCTCCTGCTGGGTGAGTTCATCAAGTTCCAGCTTCATATCCTGAGGGAGCAACTCGCGTATGAAGAACGAGTGATCCAGCATGCGTACGGCCACCATCCGGCTTCCCAGCCCTGGTGAAAGATGCCGTGCGCCCTCCATTACTCGTTTGCCATTGTCTCTGGGCATACGCGCTCTGGCAGTACGCGGCGCCGCAGCGGCCACCGCTTCCTTGATGTCCAGCAGGCAAAACTCTTGATCATCTTCATCACCGACGCCCATTAGCACTGCGTAGCGAAGCAGCCCCAGCGAGCTGCATCCCTTTACCCAATACGCAGAGTCGAGTAACTGCACATGGTCATCATGGGACCTGCCTTTGATCGATGTCACCAGTGCATGAATCTCCGGCGTCGTGCAGAGCGTTTTGATGGCTTCGCGCTCCGCACGCGAGAGTGCCCAGAAATGCTTGCCCAGTGGAATGCTGGGTTGAGTGTCCTCGAAGCGCTCCTTGGCGAGATGCTTCCATGTGCGTTGTACAGCGCTACGCATCCCGATTTTTACTTGTAGCGGGCGTTCAGGCTCTTCATCGCCATCGCCCATGAAAGCCTCCTCGTAGCCTTGCATCATCTCTTCCAGCATGCGTGCCGTTGTGACACCGGGCAGGTCCGAGCCGCGAGCAGCCGTTGCCAGCGACAACCCCAGCCTCACCAGGTCGTGAGCAGGATTGCCTATCACGGCTTGATCAAGGTCGCGTATGTGCATGTCTATGCGCCCTTTTGAATCGCCTGTTGGCCCCAGATTGCCGGCATGACAGTCCCCGCAAATCCAGACCGGCGGGCCGCTGGGCAGACGTCTGCCTGACTGACTGTGAAGCCACTCGTAGAACTGCGCGGTATTGCCGCGAACGAACGCATGCGCTGAGCGCGCCATCTTCAGATTGCGAAGGTTAGTCAGGGTTTTGAGGCGTGCGTTGGGTCGAGGCGTTTTCATTGGAAAACCTTGAAGAGAGTTACTCCATTGACTCGTGAGGTTGCGTGAATGTTTCAGGATATTTCAAATTTTGATTGGTTGCCTGTTACCCCTCGCTAGCTGATAACAGCAGCGTTAGCAGATGGTCTCTGGCGCTTGCTGACAAATTGTAGGTTTTAGGCGCGGTGTCTTGCGAGGCTTGCATTCATGTCTGAAAATATTCCACATAGCTCATTGGCAAGCCTTCGAATCTCATCGGCTGCGGGCGATAAAGGTGCGATTTCAACCAGCGAATTAAAATAACAAAAGCCATCTTTAAATGGGCGGGAGCTGTTGAAGATATCTATTTCCATTGCATGGGCTTTTGTCATGAATGTGTTCAAAAAGGGTATTCCTACCTCCCTGGCGGCCTGAAAAACCATCGCCTGGTGTTGGTAGGCTTCAATAACGTCCTGTTTCGCGTCTTTAAGGTTTTGCGGAGTTTCTATATACTCAAACGTGTCTTCTCTCCCAGAGTACGGTGCGTGATTTGTGATAAGCCCATATAAGATCGGTGTGGGCAGGCCAGGTTTGATGCTCTGAACATCTTCGCAGAAATTTCGAGCGCTCCAAATCGATGAGAGACAATCGTTATCCAGAATCACGGCAACTAAGTTTGATAGCAGCTTCACTTTTGTCAAGTCACGATTGAGATCTAGAAAAAGGTAGTCGTAGCGCTTTGTTAAATCCATAAACGTGTGAGGCGCAGATTTCTTTGCTTGTAGGGTTTGAAGATCACCACTCAGCGAAGGATTAAGTATGTTTCGGTCTAGCCCATCACAACCTTGTCTCTCTCTTTTTAACGCTTGCTCAAGTTCTTCAATTTCCGATGGGTACATTATGACATCTTCTTCACCGTAAAAATCTACCATACTAGCTTTTCCCTTGAGCCGATGACTGACCCAGGAATCTTTATCCGCACGACAATAAAAAACTGAATCGTTAGTAATGATTGCGACTTTCTTGCCGATTGATCCTAGATACGCTGCAACGGCGACAGTAATAGGTGACTTACCTACGCCGCCTTTGTAAGTCGTTATGCTAATGACCTTGCAGGCGCTTTTTAAAACTCTGCCGTCATTGGAGATTGGAGGATAAGGTACATCATGTCGCCCACAAAATGCTATCAGCCTCTCTTTCGGGATCCGTGTAAAGGAGGCACTGTTAACGTCTGTTTCATAGGTTCTCCATGTTCGCTCATGAACATGAACAGATGCCGCAGCTTTTTTTACCGTTAACCCGCATGCTTTACGAAGCTCTTTGAGCTGTTGAGGATGGATATCTGACATAACGCGCGCTACCTCCAATTTTGGCTAGCATAGCCAAGCGCTTTGGAGGTGGATAGACGGTATTTTCTTCCGGTAGACCCGGAACCGGCAAGTATCTGCGCGCAAAAACCTATGCCTCAGGAGGATGCTTGATCCATGCGTCGTATCGAGAGAGCCTCCAGAATATAGAGCTGATTTATAAGCATGAATTCGCGCACAGCTTCACTCGGATCTGTGATCATTTCCCTGTGCGCTCGCGGATTGCGGTAGGCCAAGAAAACGGCAACGAATAAGCCGGATTTTCCTGCCTGCTCTCCGCGATCAAGGTCATCCCAGTGAAGCACCGATTGGTCTCCCTCAAATGCTCGCTTGAAGAGATTGCTTCCAGACTTGTCGTGTACGCCGATTCGATCACGAACAATGTCTTCCAGCCTGCGAAAAGCAGTGCTGATTGCCAAGTCGGGGCTGTCGAAAAATCTGACTGCCAGATCAATTAGCCGAATATCAAGCAGCCTCAGATTTAGTGAGACTGGAAATTCCTGTAGTAGTATCGAGTCCAGAACGGCACGTTCCCAGTTTTGTGAGCGACTGATGTAGTCTCGATATCCGGTCGGACGAACCGGTCGCGACTTCTTAAGCTTTTCCAGATCAGAATGCAAAAGACATCCCTTGATGCAGTGCTCATGAAACTCTCGATCAACGACATACTCGTCGATCTCAATCTGGAATAGCTCCAGAGTTTGTAAAGCTTTGGACAGGCCTGTCGGCCCTTCTCCCAAATAGCCGGATGTAAATCCTGGCTTGATCAGTACCTGCTGCATGGGCGAAATGTTCAAAAGCAAGCTGTGCTCTCCCATTTTGCCGTCGAACCAGGACAGGAGCCAAGCTGACTGAATTTTCTTGTTCGTGCCAATAACATTTACAAGCGCGTCCAGGCAACGCTGCGTCAATCCCTCAGTCCCGTGATACTCGATGCCAGCGAGTTTATCCTTATCAAATTTTTTACCCATTTTTTTATTCCTGTCAAAAATGCGCGGCTTTGTAGGCTTCTGTTAATCCGCTAGGCCATCCCAAGACATGAAGGCTCTTTTAACTGCGTATGGAATCCAGGATAGCTTTTGCGCGAACGCACCGCGATTTTCTGTCTGCCCTTCACATAAAAACCCCAGCCCCTCCTCCCAAAACCGTCAACCCACCCACCATATAAAAATTGACACAAACGGCAATTTGCCACTAATGTGGCGGCCTGCCGACGTATAACCGTCAGCCAACGGATTGAATTGCAAGGGAATGTTTAGTATGCACGGTGCGCTCCTTCGTACTGGCAAAAGCGATGAATTCATCGCTGTAGGCGAAACCGGGCAACCTGTCTACAAGGCCGCGTTGCAACTGATTGCCGCCCTCACCCGCAAATCGCCATCCCTGGTGAATTTCCTTGCCGTGCCGAAAAGCAACGAGCAAGGCAGTGTCATCGATTGGTACAGCCCGATTCAAGGTGATGTAGTGCCTTGGAGCTCGGCGACTGAGGCCGAGCGTGACGTCGCCAGAACCCAGCTGAACCATTTCAAGACGGCTATCGCCGAGATGAGCGCGTCGCTGGTGCAGGCCGGCAGCAAAGGCGGCCAGAGCGATCAAATTATTTTCGGCAAGCTGTTGGGGCTGGTTCCGCATGCTCCCGCTGACAGTTACGTTTATCTGGTCGAAGCCACACGCACCAACGCAGAAGGCGCAGTCGAGCGTTACAGCCAGCCGATTCTGACGTTTTGGGGCTTTGTACAGAATGAAGGTGATCGACACCGTGATCCGCTTTATTTTCTGACGCCCCGAGCAGCAACCCCCGCACCCTCCCCCCTGCCAACCACGCCCGTGCCGGAAGCTCCGGCCGTGCTGCCGTTTGTTGCCGAGCCGGCTCGGCCCTGGTGGCGGCGTTTCTGGTGGCTTTTGCCGTTGCTGCTGATCCTGGCGCTGCTGCTGTTTGGTCTGCTGAGAGGCTGTTTGCCAACAGCCACCTTGCCTGTTGTGGATGTGACGTTACCCACTGTGCCGGTCACCACAGAGAGCATTCAGCTGAAAGACCCGGCGATAGAAAGCAGTGTGGTCAGCGCTGCGCCATTGCCTTCTATCGCGAACGTGTCCACCGGCGAGCCTTCTTCCGGAGCGCCCGTCGAAGCCCCTGCGGCAGCGCCGATGCCCGAGCCTGAGCCGCAAGTCAGCGAGCCTGCTCCTGCCGAGCAGCCTGAGAAGCAAGTGCCGCCACAGCCACCAGCGCCCAGCGCCGAACCCGCCCAGGCCAGCGCCCCAGGCGCGCCGTTGAGCATTCCGCCTGGCGCTGCCGAAGGGCCTGCCGAGTTTCTGAACGGTAATTACCGCGCCGGTGCCGGGATCATGGATGCCAAGACTTCCAGGCCGTTACGGCTTGAGTACGCGTTCGAAAAAGGCCAGGGCAAAGTCACCATCCGACGCCCGGATGGCGTGTCTTGTTCCGGCGCGATCAACGCGGCCATGAACGGCGGCAACCTGGCGTTGAACAGTCAGGCACAGGCCGACTGCACTGACGGTAGTGGCTACGACATGCCTCAGGTGTCCTGCAAGCCGGGTGCCCAGAGCATCGCCGACTGCAACGGTAACTATGGCAATACCCAATTCCCCATGTCCATGCGGCGCGAATAAAGGCTGTACCCATGCTGCCAGAACTGACGCAATTTGAAGACACCGTTCACCTGATCAATGACAGCGGAATCCAGTTCCTGGACTTCGCCGTCAAACTTGATCTGCGTAACGAGCCTGCCGGACGTTTTGCGAAAATGGGCAATACGCTCATTTCGCGTCTGCTGCAGAACCAGGAAACCAAGCAGTATTTCCACTTCGGGCCGGTGGGCACAGCCAACCAGTCCGGTGAGCGGCTGGCTCAATCACAGTCTCAGGAGCGTCTGGTCAGCGAAGTCGACGACGAAGACCTCACGCTGGGTATGCAGTCCAGTTTCAAGCTGCTGGACGGCTTGTGGCTGCCCGCGCCGGTGTTTCGTTTTCTGCCGCCACAGCGTTACGACGAAGGCCCGACCAACTGGGCACGGGTTCGTCTGATCGAGCTTGAACAGCCTGATGTTGATGGCAACACTCACCGTCTGACACTGGCATTCGACACGCGCTCTATGGCGTCGGCAACCGGCATGCAATACCTGGCACCGACCCGGGACGACATCAATGCCGGTTCGTCCTTTCGCCTGGCGTGCCACGCGCGCCAGAGCCGCTGGTTTCTGGACCAGAAATGGGTGCAGGACTGGCTGGCGGAAATCTACCGTGAAGGCAACCGGCATCGTCCCAGCGAAGACGTTGAAGAAGAGCTGGTCGAGCAGCGCCACATTGGTCACTACCTCAACCTGCTGAGCCTCATGGCCAAGCCTGTTCCCGAGCAGCGCAGCAGCGAACCTGCACGTGTTGTCGTACCGGAAATAAAGCTTGCCGCCAATGGCGCAGACTCGATAGACCCGCCTATTCAGGTGGACCTGGTGCTGGATGTGGGCAACTCGCGCACCTGCGGCATTCTGATCGAGAACCACGGGCAGTCAGGCGACGGGATGAAGCACAACTACATCCTGCAGATTCGCGATCTGGTCAACCCTGAGCGGGTCTACAGCCAGCCGTTCGAGAGCCGTGTGGAGTTCGCCCAGGCCTCGTTCGGCAAGGAAAACTTCTCGGTCCAGAGTGGCCGGCATGATGCGTTTCAGTGGCCAACCATTGCCCGGGTCGGTGTCGAAGCCGGGCGTTTGTCTGGCCGTCGGCGTGGGACTGAGGGCTCTACAGGCCTGTCGAGCCCCAAACGCTACCTGTGGGACGAAAACGCCTACACCCACGGCTGGCGCTTCAACAATTCGTACGTGCAGACCGACAGCGAGCCCAAAGCGACCGCCGCGCCGTTCTCGCACAAGATCACCAAGCTCGGTCAGGCGTTCTACAAGCTCAAGAATGAAGACGACCGCCTGCCTGCGTTCTCGCCGCAATACTCGCGCAGCTCGCTGATGACATTCATGCTCGCCGAGGTGCTGACGCAAGCGCTGTTGCAAATCAACAGCCCGGCGCAACGCACCCGCATGGGACACACTCAGCGGCCTCGCCAGTTGTCCAGCATCATCCTGACCGTACCGCCGGGGATGCCGCAGGTAGAGCGCAGCTTGCTTAACGACCGGCTGCTTCAGGCGCTGGCGCTGGTCTGGAAATGCATGGGCTGGCACGAAGGCGACCTCGACCCGAGCAAGGCCAAGGGGCTGAATTCGCCCGTGCCTGCGCCTCGTGTGCCATTGCCGCGCATAAAAGTGGAGTGGGATGAAGCCACGTGTGGTCAGCTTGTCTACCTGTACACCGAAATTCGCGAGAACTTTGCCGGCCACGCACAAGAATTCTTCGACACGCTGGCACGCCCGGACAAGGCCAATCGCGAACATATCACTCTGGCAAGCATCGATATCGGCGGCGGCACTACCGACCTGGTCATCACTGATTACTCGCTGGAACGCGGCGCTGAACAGGCGAGCGGCAGCAACGTTTCGATCATTCCCGAACAGCGCTTCCGGGACAGCTTCAAGGTGGCCGGCGATGACATCCTGCTGGACATTATCCAGCGTTTTGTACTACCCGCTCTGGAGCAAGCGCTCAGTGACTTTGGTGTGGTTTCGCCGCGCTCGCTGCTGTCGCGACTGTGCGGCGACGAAAGCACCAGCGCCCAGGAAGCCATCCTGCGCCAACAGCTGAACCTGCAAGTGTTTGTGCCGCTGGGCCTGCGCCTGCTCAAGGACTACGAAACCTACGACCCTGAATTGCCAAGCCCGGTTCATGACTACTGTTTTGCTGATCTGTTGGAAAAAGAGGCGATCAGTGACCGTATTCGCGAATACGTGGCCGGTGGCGTGCGACGCATTGATGGCGGTCGCGATGGTTTCGAGCTGGGTCAGGTGGTACTGCGTATCGATCTGCCAGCTATTCACCAAGCCTTCCTCAAAGGCCAGATCAACCTGAGCAAGATCCTCGACGCGCTGTGTGAAGTGGTCTTCCAGTATCCGTGCGACGCATTGCTGCTGACCGGTCGCCCTTCGCGCCTGCCGGGCGTGCAGGCTTACATACGCCGCAAAGTGCCCCTGCCACCGGGGCGCATCGTTCCCATGAACGGTTATCGCACTGGCGGGTGGTACCCCTTCCACCGCAATGGGCAGATTGACGACCCCAAGAGCACCGCAGCGGTTGGCGCGATGCTGTGCCTGCTCAGCGAGCAGCGCAAGGTGTCGAACTTCTATTTCAGCGTTGGCCGGCTCAAGCCGTATTCGACCATGCGTCATATTGGCAAGCTGGACGAAAACAACCTGGTCATCGACCACGACATGCTGTATCGCGATGTGATCAAAAGTGACGCACAAGGCAACGAATTCCTTCAATTGCACGAGCCGCAGCTCGATGGTCCGCAGCTGCGGGTGCTGGGTAAAACACGCCTGGGTTATCGACAGCTCAACGCCGAGCGCTGGGTTGCGGCGCCCTTGTATCTGATCGAGCTCACCGAGCGCGGCACGCGAAAACTGGTCGGCAAACCGACCAAGGACGGCAAGGAAGCCTGCCTGCTGCTGCGTTTTCGTGTCGATGGCGCAGATGCCGACCGTGGCGATGCGGAGATCATCGCTGAAACCCTGGTGATCGACGACAACATCGAGAGCAACACCGGTGAGTCCTTCGATCGCAAGGACGTGAAACTACAGCTCTACACCATGTTGAGCGCCGAAGGTGGTGCCTCCAACTATTGGCTCGACAGCGGGAGCGTGAGTCCGAAATGACTACTCTGACCACCAGACAGATACAACTCGCCCACGCCTGGACATCCGTTCATACAGGCGCTGGTCTGGCCCTTGACTGGGTCGCCGATGTGGCCGAAAAGGTCGAGGAAATCGCCACCAAGGCCGACGCCCTCAGCCGTGACTTGCACCGCGCGCGCAACCTGTCCCGCAGCCTTGGGCGGGT
The DNA here is from genome assembly GCF_030209255.1 of Pseudomonas sp. CFBP2511. Classification (NCBI taxonomy): domain Bacteria; kingdom Pseudomonadati; phylum Pseudomonadota; class Gammaproteobacteria; order Pseudomonadales; family Pseudomonadaceae; genus Pseudomonas; species Pseudomonas sp. CFBP2511. The sequence goes on from NZ_JARVSI010000008.1 coordinate 17,552, forward strand.
CTCGACGACGCCCATGGGTATCGGTTTCTTCGGCTTGTCTCAGGCAGGCAAGAGCTACCTGATTTCCGCTCTGGCGGCGGACGAGAAAGGCCAGTTGCTGACCCGGCTGGGTACTCAGCAACTGGACTTCATCAAGCACGTGAACCCGGTGGGCGGCGGTAAGGAGGCCACCGGTCTGGTCACGCGGTTCACCCGCACGGCCGCGCCAAGCCTGGACCCGCACTTTCCGGTGGAGCTGCGTCTGTTTCGCGAGGTCGAGATCGCCATCATTTTGGCCAACGCCTGGTTTGAGGATTTCGATCATCAGCGCCTGAACAGCCAAGTCACCGATGCGCAGATCGATGCCCTTCTGCAGCGTTTCGAGGGGCAATTGGCAGCCGCTCCGACACCTGGCGTCAGCAGTGACGACGTGGTGCTGCTATGGGATTACCTGGAGCACCATTACGCTAACGCCATGCGCCCGCTGAACGCCCGTTATTGGCCTTGCGTGGTCAAACTGGCGCCGCGCTTGTCGGCACGCGAGCGCGCTCAATTGTTCGAGCCGCTGTGGGGCGGCATCGGCAAAATGACCGAAACCTATGAGCAACTGGCCTCGGCCCTGCACCGCCTGGGGCTGGCAGAGACAGTTTTTGCGCCCATCAGCGCGCTGGTCACCGAGCGCGATGGGCAACTGGTACAAAGCAACAGCATCATCAACGTCGACATTCTCAGCCGTCTTGGCGGCAGCGCGGACTCGGCCATCGAGGTACGTCCGGCCAGTGAAGGCACTTTGCGCCCTGCCGTGTCGGTGAATCGGGCCGAACTGGCGGCGCTCACCAACGAGTTGATTTTTCGCCTGGATAACGAACCGGCCAACGCCATCGTCAATAGCGTCGATCTGCTCGACTTCCCGGGCTACCGCAGCCGGCAGAAGCTGATGAGCATCAACGAGGCCAGCGAAGTCGACAGCAATGGCACCGCCAACAATCCGGTCGCCAGGCTGTTGCTGCGCGGCAAGGTCGCTTACTTGTTTGAACGTTACACCAACGAGCAGGAAATGAACGCGCTGGTGATGTGCACCAGCACCTTCAAGCAGAGCGAAGTGGTGAGCGTCGGTCCGGTGCTCAAGAGCTGGATCGACAAGACCCAAGGCACCAGCCCCCAGCAGCGCGATGGTCGGGCCAGCGGGCTGATCTGGGCGTTGACCATGTGTGACGGCTTTATCGGCGGCGCGCTCAACGGCGAGGTTGTGCAGTTTCCCGAAGGCTGCGACAACATGCTCAAACTGACCATGATCGAGCGATTCGGCAACGAAGACTGGATGAAACAATGGGGCAGCACGCCTTTCAAGAACACCTATCTGGTGCGCAAGCCGCGCTTCAAGACCAGCTTCATCGAGTTGGCGGCGGACGGTGAAGAACGCGCTTACAACGACTCATCGCACTCTGCGTTACAGGCATTGCAACAAGCGTTCAGCAACAGTGAACTGGTCAAGCGCCATGTGGCAGAACCGCAGGACGCCTGGCAGGCAATGCTGACGCTGAACGACGGCGGCATGACCCGTTTCAGCTCGGCGTTCAGCCCGATTGCCAATATCGACTTCAAGTTACAGCGTATTGCCGAGCAACTGGACGAGTTGATGGTGCAATTACTGCCGCGCCTGGAGCAGTACTACGAAGCCGGTGGCGAAGACGAACGGGCCAGGAAGAAGGTTATCGCCAACCTGATTGCCCGCCCGTTCGCGACCACGCCGCACGGCAAACACGTGCTTGGCGAACTGCTCGGTTACATGTCGTTGCCGGAACAGCAGTTGCGCGACCTTTACCTGAACGGTGATTTCGCCAGCCCTGCCAGCGACGCCACTGCACCGGTGCAGGCCGTCGGCAAGCCTGAAGTGGAATACGACATATTCGGCGAGGCCATCGCAGTCACTGCCACGGTGGAAACACCCGCGGCACCGGCCGTAGCGCCGCAATACCAGAGCCACGAACACCGTTTCGCCCGAGCGGCCTTCGACCTGTGGGCAACACACCTGCGCAACCTCAGCCGTCGCCAGCACCTGCTGGACCTGTTGGAGCTGCCTGCCGAGGCCATCGCCCTGCTGGTCAAGGAACTGGTGGTCTGCGCCGAGCGCCTGGACTTGCCATTGCAGCTCAGCAACGCGCTGCTCAAGCGCGCCCAGAGCGGTGTGCGCAAAGAAAACCTGGTGCAGCGCCAAGTGCTGACCGCGCAACTGCTGCTCAACGACTTCGCCGCCTGGTTCGGGCACACCGCCCAGCCGGCGGGTCAGCGGCCAACGGGCCTGCTGGGTGCCAAACAACCGCTGTTTGCTTTTTATCAAAAGGAAATGCCAGGGCGCTTCCCGCACCTCGCAGCGCAAGCCGACGACCAGAGCGTGATTTTCGCCGATGACTGGATTTCTGGCATTGCCATTCATACCCAGAAAAACGTCGGCCACCGCAAGGGCAAAGAAATCACTCCTGAGCAGAACGAGGCCATGGGCCGCGTCATCCAGGCGTTCAAAGCGAGATAATTCATGTCCATCACCATCAAACTCTCACCGCTGGCGAGCCCGGCTCCCGGCAGTGGCTTTCTCCAGGTACGTGGCTGGGAGCATGACGCAGGTAATCTGGAATTTGCCATTCAGCGCAACCAGGACGATTACTACCTGCAACACAACCAGCAATGGGCCAATGCGCCCTGCTGGTTCGCCCAGCATTTTGTGGAAGACGCCCATGGCGATTCGATCAGCCATGAAGTAGGCCCGGACATCGTCGACCCGCTTCTGCAGAACTCGGCCACCGGGGTATTCAATTTTCGCCTGCGCAACCCGGACGGCAGTGGCGAAGACGATAACCCAATGAAATTGATGGAGGGCCTGGCCCTCTCCGGCGCGGGCAGTGCCACCGGTCCCGGTGCCGCGCAAACCACCGTCAGCATCGCCCCGGCACAACCGACCGTGCAGCCGATGCCAGAACCTGCCCCGATTGCGCAGCCTGAAACCATCGAGCCGCCATTGCCGGAGCCGATTGTCGAGCCCGTACCTCCGGCACCGCTGCCCCAAGCCAAAAACCGTACGGTGCTGCTGCTGATTATCGGTCTGGCATTGCTCGCCATCATCGCCGCAGGGCTGTGGTTCTGGCTCAAGAAGCCGCCTGCCCCCGAGCCAACTGCTGCTGCCGCTGCAACGACTCCTGCCGATGTCGCGTCTCCTCCGGCAGCGCCCGCCGCGCCTTGCAGCGTTGAAGCGTTGAACACCGAAAACGAGTTGAGCTTCGTACAAGGCTGCATCAAGCAGGCCCCTGACAGCGCAACACTGTTGAACGTCATCGGCCTGGCCAAAAGCAACAAGCAATGCGGTGTCGCCCAGCGGCTCTACGCCAATCGCGCCCAGGCCGGCAACGTCGAAGTGGCTCAGGCCTACGCGCGTGAGTACGACCCCAAATACCTGCAACCCAGCGCCTGTTTCACTGCGCCGGACAATGCCACTGCCGCTTACTGGTACGAAACCATTCTGGGCTATCAGGCAGACAACGCAGAAGCCGCGCAACGCCTGAAGGAGCTCAAGCCGTGACCGTGCGCCCTTTTTCACTGACCCTCATGGCCTTTTTGTGCGTAGGTGCCGGCCTGGCCTCGGCGGCCGACAAACCGTTGCTGCAGGAAGGCAAAAAGACCCTGTTTCAGCGCGTGCTGACCACGCCGGGTTGCCACCTGAGCCCTGCCGCCGGCGGTCCTGCCGGCGCCGAGCAGCCTCCGTTCAGCCGTTTCTACGTTTACGAGCATGCCAATGCAGGCAATGCCGAATGGATCAAAGTGGGGCCGGACAGCTTCGGTAAAACCTCCGGGTGGCTGCCAGCATCGTGCACCGTTGACTGGAAAATGCAGCTCACCCTGGCATTCACTAACCCGGCCAACCGCGACCGGCTGATGTTTTTCAAGGAGCGCAAAACGCTTGAAAGCATTCTGGACGCACCCGACCCGGTAAGCCTCGTCGCCCCGCTACGTGCCAAGCTCAAGCAGAGCACGGTGGCACCTGGCGTGCTGGCCCAGGAGCCGGAATACTTCATCGACATGCAAAAGCAGTTTTATCTGCTGCCTGTACTGAGCGGCGAAGAAGTCATGACCGAAGCGGGGTTTCGCACTCGCATTCTCAATGTGGCGTCGGTGAGCAAGGCCGACGCAGTCGCAGCCGCTCAGCAGGCCCAGTCCGGGGCGAGTCAGGGCCAGAACCCGGCCCAGACAGCGGCAAACGCCACCAGCCAGCTCAAAGAGTTCAGTGCCGCCGTGGTGTTCGTGATCGACTCGACCATTTCCATGGACCCGTACATCGAGCGCACTCGGGAGGCAATCGCCAAGGTCTACGCGCAGATTGCCAAGGAAAACCTCGGGCGTCAGGTGAAGTTCGGCCTGGTCGCGTTTCGCTCCAGTACCCAGGCGGTGCCGGGGCTTGAGTACGTGACCAAAATGTATGCCGACCCCAACACCGTAAAAGACGGTGCAGACTTCCTGGCCAAAGCCGCAGACCTGAAGCAGGCCAAGGTGTCGAGCAAGAGCTTCAATGAAGACTCCTACGCAGGTGTCATGCAGGCCATCGACAAGGTGGACTGGAGCCCGTTCGGCGCGCGTTATGTGGTCTTGATTACCGATGCGGGCGCGCTGGATGGCGATGACAAGCTGTCCGGGACCGGGCTGAACGCCGAGCAGGTCCGGATCGAAGCCAGCAACCCGGGTGTGGCCATTTACACTCTGCACCTGAAAACAGCTGCAGGTGCCAAGGACCACGCTAAGGCAGAGGCGCAGTATCAGGCGCTGTCCACTTACACGGGCACCAACACTTCGCTTTACTACCCGGTTGACGCGGGTGATCTGAATGCCTTTGGCAGCAAGGTCGATGCGCTGGCCAGCGCTATCACCGGTCAAGTCAAAGCCGCTTATATGGGTGACGACGCGATTGGCAGCGCCATGAACTCCAAGCCTGCGCCCGCCGAACAGAAGATGCTCGATGACGCCGCGCTTATCGGCCATGCCATGCGCCTGGCCTACCTTGGCGAAAAGACCGGCAGCCAGGCACCACCGGTGTTTCAGGCGTGGATCGCCGACCGCGACCCGATCAAGCAGAACGTCCCGACCACCGATGTGCGGGTATTGCTGACCAAGTCACAACTCAGCGACCTGAGTGATGTGCTCAAGAAAATCCTTGATGCCGCCAACGAAGGCATGATCTCCCCAAGCGAAATGTTCGAGCGGCTACGCTCGGTCGCCGCGACAATGGGCACGGACCCCAACCAGCTCAAGCAGAACGGCACCGCCAAGCTGTCGGAACTGGGTGTGTTGGGCGAGTATCTGGACGATTTGCCCTACCACAGCGAAGTGCTCAACCTGGATGAGGACACCTGGAAAAGCTGGGACGGTCTTGCGCAAGAGAAATTCATCCGTACGTTGTCGACCAAGCTGCGTCACTACCAGGTCTACAACGCCGATGTGGATCGCTGGGTTCCATTGGCCGAAGGCAGTGATGCGCGTGACAACGTGTATCCGGTGCCCCTGGAAATGATGCCCTGACATGCTCCAAATCAAAGGACTGAACGTGCAGCGAGGGAGCGGCACACAGGCACACCGGGTGCACCTGCCCGAGCTGAACCTGGCGCGTGGGCAGGTGGTGGCGATTACCGGCGAAAGCGGCTGCGGCAAAAGCACCCTGCTTGAAGCCCTTGGTTTGCTGCTGGCCACTCAGAGCATCGCGCAATACAACCTTGATGGCGTGGACATCGCTGCCCTGCTGGCAGCCGATGATCAGCCGGCACTGGCGGATGTACGGGCGCGCTCGCTGGGTTTCGTCCTGCAAAGTGGCGGGCTGCTGCCGTTTCTGAACATCCGCGACAACATCAATCTGCCCCGCCGGTTATCGGGGCTGGACAGCAAAAGCGATCATGTCGACCGGGCCATTACCGCGCTGCGTCTTGAGCCTTTGCTGGACCAGTTGCCGCAGGCGCTGTCGATCGGCGAACGTCAACGCGTCGCCTGCGTGCGCGCCATTGCCCATCTGCCACGCCTTATTCTGGCCGACGAGCCTACCGCAGCGCTGGACCCGCATAACGCCCGGCAGTTGTTTGAACTGCTGTTGAGCCTGGTCGACGAACTAGGCCTGAGTGCGCTGATCGTCTCGCACGACTGGCAACTGGTGGACAGCTTTGGCCTGCCCCGCTTGAACGCCGTCAGTGTGGCTGGGGAGACGCGTTTTGAACCGGCCTTTTAAGCGTCTTGGCCTGCTGGCACGCCTGGCCATTGCAGACCTGTGGCACGACCGCAAAGTGTCGCTTTGCATTGCCGCTTCGCTGGTCGCCGTGATCGCGCCGTTGCTGCTGCTGTTCGGCCTCAAACATGGCGTGGTCGGCCAACTGCAGGCAGAACTGCTGCGCGACCCACGTAACCTTGAAATCAAGTTGCTCAGCAGTGGCAACTACGACGAGCAGTGGCTGAACAGGCTGCAACAGCGGCCCGAAACCGGCTTTGCCCTTGGCATGACCCGCTCGCTCAACACCCAGGCCGACCTGATCGGCAGTCGCGGTCGCTTTGTCGACAATGCCGAAATCCTGCCCACCGGGCCGGGTGACCCTTTACTGGCTGCACAGGCCATGGCCATCCTGCCGGGCCAGGTGATTCTCAGCAACGCCGCTGCCGAGCGTTTGGCGCTGGTCCCCGGCGATACGCTGCGTCTAGCCGTGCAGCGTCGTCTGGACGGCGCGCCCGAACGAGGCGAAACCACGCTGACGCTGGTCGCTGTGTTGCCGGCAGCCCGCTTTTCCAGGCCCGCCGCATTTGCCCATCCCGATCTGTTGCTGCAACTGGAGCATTTTCGAGACGGTTTTGCCATTTCTGCCCTCGGTGCCACCCGCGGTCAGGCAGAATACCAGCTTGCGCCCCGCTACGCCCGCGCTCGTCTGTACGCCCGTGACATCGACAGCGTCGCGCCACTGGAGCGCTGGTTGAACGAGCAACATATCGAAACAGGCAGCCGGCTGGCCGATATCGACAATGTCAAAGCCATCAATCACGTGCTGAGCGTAATCTTCGGCGTGATCGCCGGGGCTGCTTTGCTGGGCTGCATCGCTTCGCTGATAGGCGCCTTCCTCGCGAACATCGATCGCAAACGCCGCAGCCTCGCCTTGTTGCGGCTCATGGGCTTCACCGCGCCCGCAGTGGCGGGCTATCTGGTCCTGCAGGCATTACTGCTGGCCGTAGTCGGCTATGTCGGCGGCCTGGGGTTCTACTTTGCCGGCAGCGAGGCGTTCAATCACCTGCTGGGCGGCCAGCGCATCACCGGCGGTTTCATATGTCAGATCACCCCGTTGCACGGCCTTGCCGCACTGGCGCTTGCGCTGGTGGTATCAGCGCTGGTTGCGCTGGCAGGTGCCACCCGAGCCATCCGAATTCAACCTGCGGAGAGTCTGCGTGAACTCTAGACACTGGGGCCATTTGCTCTTTGTACCCTTGACCCTGATCAGCCTTCAGACGTTTGCCGCTGCCTGGGAAGAGAAACTCTACAACCCGATGCCTGACGCTGAAGACGTCGTGCTGCCGATGCCCTGTGACGGCGCGATGGTCTTTCGCAAGGTGTACATCCCGCTGGCTGGCCCTCTGGATGACTACCCCGTCAATATCGGCGGCGACAACGCTGAATACGGTTACGTAGAGCAAACTCATCCGGCGTTTATCGCAGGAAGCTTTACCACCGAAAAAAATGCCAAATCGCGTTACTACCTCTTGGCGAAGTACGAAATGACGGTACTGCAATACAGCGCACTGACTCAGGCTGAATGCCCCGCGCCGTCGAACAAGCAGCGCCTGCCCGTGGTGTCGCTGAGCTGGATGCAGGCGATGGAGGCCGCCGATAAATACAACATCTGGCTGCGTGAAAACGCCGCCGACAAACTGCCGAAAGAAGATGGCGTGGCAGGGTTCTTACGCCTGCCTACCGAGGTGGAATGGGAGTTTGCCGCGCGCGGAGGGCTGAACGTCAGCACGGCGGAGTTTCGTGACCTGCGTTATCCGATGCCGGAAGGCGTAAACGCCTACGAATGGTTTGCCGGAACGCAATCGGCCAATGGCCAGTTACAACTGTCCGGCTTGCTCAAACCCAACCCGCTCGGTCTGCACGACATGCTGGGCAACGTCGACGAGATGATGTTCGAGCCGTTCCGACTGAACAAGCTCGACCGCCAGCATGGCCAGGCTGGCGGTTATGTCGTGCGCGGCGGTGATTTCCGTACAGCACAGGGCGAGCTGCGAAGCTCGCTGCGCAAAGAGCGCAACTACTACGACGCCAAGGCCGCAGCCACCAGTAAAACCACCGGCGTGCGTCTGGCGTTGGCGTCCAGCACTCTGACCTCTCGCGAGCGCGTCAGCAGCATCGAAACCAGTTGGAAAAAGCTCGGCACCGGCAGCGGTGACACCAGCCAGGGCGAAGACAAGAGTGCCGTGCAGGCGCTGGGTACACTGGCCTCCGGCGTCGCCGACGAAGCCTTGAAAGAGAAACTCAAGGCCCTGGAAAACCAACTGCGCGCCAGCAACCAGCAACAGGAAGAAACCCGCGACCAGGCGATCCGCGCCAGCCTCAACCTTGGGGCCTTTCTCTGCACAAAAATGCTTGACGATGGCAAATACCTGGACTTCCTGCAGAAGAACTACGCGCTCAATTGCTCGGCCGCAGAGCAGGACGCCAGTTGCCCGATGCGCAAAGGCAAGCTCGACGAACAGAAAGACCGACTGCACAAGCTCAGCCGTTATTACGCAAGCAGCCTGGTGGACTCCGCCACGCTCTACGGCGAGCCGCTGCTGGCCCGGCAAATACCGGTCATGGGCGAAATCATCAGCCGCAACGAACAACTCAAAGAACTCAAGCCGTACTTGCAGACCCACTGGGTCAATCAGCAGGCATTTCTGAAAACCCAGAAGATCGACACCGACGCGTGGCTAAACCGCTGCAAGGCAGTCCAGTGACTCGACGTCAAGCTTACTCAAGGAGCAACAGCATGAAACACGTACGTAGCCATCTGCCGAGGGTCCTGTTGGGCCTGATGATCTCTGTCAGCCTGGTGCTGGCCGGCTGTGCCAACAACGGCACCGGCAGCAGCATGCTCGGTGGTTCCGGCACCGACCCCGATCCGCGCCTGACCAAAAGTACCGATTCGTCATTTTTCTCCACTTCGGGCCTCACCGCCTGCGCGGCCGCTGCCGGGGTTGGCATTCTGGCCTGTGCCGTGGCGAGCCCCAGCGACAAGGTTAAATGCATGGTCGTGGCCGGTATTGCAGCGTGCGGCGTGGCCATGGGGGCGAACTATTACTACGACTACCGTCGCAGCAAGTACTCCAATACCGCACAGCGCCTGCAGTTGATGAATGACGACGTAAAAGCCGACACCGAAAAAGTGGCCCAGCGCACCTACACGCTGCAACAGGTGATCAACGACGACAAAGAGCGCATCGCCGGTATCCAGAAGTCGATCAAAACCAAGACGCTGGACAAAGCCAAGGCACAGCAAGAGATCGCCAGTGTCGACAGCAACCTGGCGCAGATGAACAAGGACCTGACCGGCATGCGCTCCAAAGTGGCTGAGTACAAGAAGACCGCTGATCTTGAGCGCGCCAGCGACGGCGGCACGCAGGTCACTGCGATCGACGGCGAGATCAGCAAAATGAACAGCAAGGTCGCGTCCTTGCAAAAAGAAGTGGATGGCCTCTACAGCCAGCGCCAAGCCATCACCTTAGGTTGAGATGAACATGAATATTCGAGCACTGATTGCCAGCTCGGCCCTGTTGCTGATGGCCGGCTGCGCCACTCAGCCCGGCAGCTGTGATTCAAACAACGTCGAGGCGAGCCTGATCACCAAGATGAACTGCGATCACTCCGGTGGTTACAGTGATCAGGTCCGCCAACGCGAACAGGCACTCACCGCTGCACGCGCCGAAAACGCCTCCTTTCGTGACGTGTACGACGCCTTGCAAGCCCAGCAACAGTCGACCAGCAAGAGTCTTGCCGAGCAGCAAAGGCAGCAGGCAGCGCTGGACGGCTCCATGAGCAAGCTGTTGAGCCAGCTCAAGGCCAGGCATGCCAACAAGGCGCAGGCGCAGCAGCAGATCGCGGATCTGGAAAAACAGATGGCTGCCAAGAAGCAGGTCACCGCCAGTACCGACCCGGCAGTAATCGAGGCGCGCAAGCAGGAACTCAAAGCCCTGCAACAAAAGGTTTCCAGGCTGCAGCTCAGTCTGGGCTACGAGTAAAGCGTAAATTTCTCCAAAGGCCCCAAGGGGCCTTTTCTGATTGCGGACCGTCCCCATGCAACGCATCACTATCGACACCACGTCCCATCCTGCCGAGCTGCTGAACACGCTGGAGAGCAAGGTAGCCTTGCTGCGTCGCCACTTTCCGCCCAGCGTATCCAGCCTGTTTGCCATCCCGCGTGCGGGTGCCGATGGCGCACTGCAATGGTGGTCTGAACTTGGCGGTCAGCCCCTGCCCTATAACAGCCTCGACCCTGTCGCACAACAGGCGTTGCTCGCACGCTACACACAACGCCAGCAGGCCATCGTGCAGTTGGCGGATGAGTTGCAGGCGCGCAATAAAGCTGACGAGGCCAACAGCCTTCGTACACTGGTCGGCGCCCCGGCACTGGACAATCTTTACAGCCTCAATCAAGAACCTGTGGTCATCCGCTGGGGCCTGGCGCCGCCAGCGCCCCCCGTAACTCCGGTCGCTGCAACGGCGACGCCACCTGCGGCAACACGCGCCAGCCCGCCATCGAGGCGCTGGTGGCTGCGCATTCCGTTTTTGCTGCTGTTACTGCCGTTGCTGTTGATCCTGCTGTGGCTGCTCTGGGCATGGCGCGGCGGCGTGTGGATCGTGTTCAAACCGGCCCCGATGGGTAACTACTCCTGCACAGCGGGTGCGCCGGTACCTGATTTTGCTGTGGTGCTGGACACCTCAGGCTCGATGAACCTGAACATCAACACCTCTTCCGAAGACGAAGCCTGGATGGCTCAGGTCGGCGGCGCGCTGCCTGATGACAACCCGAGAAAAGCTCGTGTGCTGACTGAACCCACCCGCCTGACGGTCGCCAAGCAAGCCTTTGCAGCGATGATCGGCCAACTGCATCCCGACATCGATACACGCTTGATCACATTCCAGGGCTGCGAGGGCACGGTTGATCAAGGCGTGTTCCGCCGTGACGCTCGGCAACAACTGCTGGCCGGGGTTGGACAACTCAGCGCAGACCGCGGCACGCCTCTGGCGGCCAGCCTTGCCAAAGCAGCCAGCCTTGTGGACGGGCGTCTCAAGGATGCCCTGGTGGTGATGTTTGTCGATGGCGAGGACGGTTGCGGGCAAAACGCGTGCGAGGTGTCAGCCCGCATCGCCCGTGAGCAGCCAAGGTTGCGTGTTAACGTCGTCAACATCAGCGAGAGCAAGCTTTCCAACTGCATCGCGGACAATACCGGGGGGCGTGTATATGCTGCCCGCGAAGTCGGCGAGGTACAAAAAATGCTGCGCGAGGCCATGGAAGAAGTGGCAGCAACACCTGCGTGCGCGGGCGCACAGGCAACTGGCCATTAAACGCGGCTATTCTCGGTCACGCCGGCCTCAGCGCCGGCCGTGCACTCAACTACACGGCCATAAAAAAACCCGCCGAAGCGGGTCGTTTTTCTATCAATACCATCCCGACGTCCTGTCAGTAGCCATCCCGGCAATGGTGATCATCCGTGACCTCTGCAACGCTTCCTGCGCTGCAGTTGATGGGGGTAGATTGCGACTTTCCCAAGGCGGCGTACAGAGTGGATCCACTCCTCCTCGCGTAAGCCTTTCGCTATACGCCTTTGGTCACCGAAGAACTACACGACATTGGCTGCGCCCTGACCGGCCCGGCCAGTTCACTCATTGCCAGCAGCGCTGTCACCTGAGCCAAGGGTAATGGCCGTCCAAACAGGTAACCTTGAGCAAAATCACACTCATGAGCGGCCAGCCAGTGCGCCAGGTCTTCGTGCTCTACACCTTCTGCGGTGATCTTCATGCGCAAACTCTTGCCCAGGGCGAGGATAGCCTTGACCATCTCATTCTGGTTATCCAGCGAGGTGTCAAAGAAAGACCGGTCGATCTTGATTTTGTCGATGGCCAGCTTGGTCAGGTGGTAAAGCCCTGAATAGCCAGTACCGAAATCGTCCAGAGCAACACTCACCCCCATGGCGCGCAGGCACTCCAGGTTCAAACGTGCACTGTCGACATTGGCCACCAGGGTATTTTCCGTCACTTCCACTTCCAGTCGATTCAATGGGAATCTGCCTTCGCATGCCAGTTGCTCCAGCCATTCGGGGAAGTCGAGGCTTTCGATCATCAATGAAGTGACGTTGATGGAAAGCGTAAAGTCGCTCGGCCAGTCACGTGCATGATCAAAGGCCTGCAGCAACAGACTTTCAGTCAGTTGTTTGATCAGACCCAACTGTTCCGCCACGGGTATGAAGTCCATCGGCAGGATGATCCCCCGCTCTGGGTGCAGCCATCGCGCCAGCAGTTCAAACCCCGCAAGGCGTTGCTCAGGAAGACTGACAATCGGCTGATAGAACGGCTGGATATGTTTCTCTTCGATAGCGTGCCTGAGTTCCTGCGCGAACACTTCCTGCAGGCGCTGTTCGCGCTCAAAGCTCACCTCATAGAAATGAAACGTGGCACGCCCGCTGTGTTTACCGCGGTACATGGCGCTGTCAGCACGTTGCAGCAGGACTTCGGCATCCGAACCGTCCAGTGGTGAAATGGCAACGCCCAACGTTGCACTGAGGATCACACGTGGCAAAACGGCGCTGGACAGTGCGATTTTAGCCAATACATTTTCAGCCAGCGTTGCCAACTCAAACTGATTGAAATCACCACTGACCGCCAGACCGAACTCGTCTCCCCCCAGTCGCGCCACTGACGCTTGCCACCCTGCTGTCGCGTCTCGCAGGCTTTCTGCAACGGCGCAAATAGCCGCGTCTCCCACCGCATGACCGTGGGTGTCGTTGATCAGTTTGAATTTATCCAGGTCGATCAGGAAAACTGCAGTCCGGGTAGATTCTTGCTGCAGGCGCGCAACCAGCTGCTCGTGAAACACCCGACGATTAAGCAGGCCGGACAACGGATCATGCCGGGCCAGCGAATCGCTGAGCGCTTGCGCCACCAGCGAGTCGTTGTAGCTGCTTTGCAACCGTTGCATCAGGCGCTTTAGAAGAATAAAAGGCACCACCATCGACAGCAGCGCAAACGCAGTTGACGTCAATACAAAACGCCACCGTTCAGCATCTTCGAAGTCCGGGTCATACGGCAAGTCCATCGCGTACATAGCGAGGGATTCAAGCTTGAATTCCCACACCACCGCCAACAGAAAAATTGAAAACAAGTAAAACCATAATACGGTGTAAAGGTATTTACGGACCGTTCGCGGGCTGCGGATAACTGGCATAAGGGTTACGCTCGAATGACGACGGGTGCTACGGCGATGGGCAGGTTATCGGTAATGCGGCGCCAGCCTTGAAGACCGCTGGCCCCGTATTACCAGGCGTTGTCCGTTACACCCGTGTGCCGCTGTTTCATGAACGTCTATTAATCGTCTCATTGAAACTTATATAACGTTAAATCCTTGGTGAGCCCTTGAAATGAGCGTTTGAGCCATCGCCTTCGTGAGCAACGCGGACCGCCGCCCCGGCCACTCCCACACCGCAGCCCGTTACGGGCTCTTCAAGGTTCATGTATCACGCCTTAACGGCTCGACACTAACTCGAACGCTGATTAACAAAACGGCTGACGGCGCGCACTACCGTGTTCGCGCCTTGCTGGATTTCCTGGATGACACGATCTGCATCGTTAGCCAGTTCCAGTGCGCCGGAAGCCTGTTCGGTACTGCGTACGATTACATTGACTGCCTCGGACGCCAGGCTCTGGTTCTTCTTGACGACGTTGACCACTTCTTCTGCCGCTTTTGTCGTGCGCGACGCCAACTGGCGGACCTCGTCGGCCACTACCGCGAACCCCCTGCCCTGTTCACCGGCCCGGGCAGCTTCGATGGCGGCGTTCAACGCGAGCAGATTGGTTTGCTCGGCGATCCCGCTGATGGTTTTTATGATCGTGCCAATCACCTGGCTCTGAGAGTCCAGTGCCTCGATGCCTCGCGTGGCGTCTTCCATGGAAATCGTCAACTGACCCAGCATCTGCAGCGTGTCCTTGATGACCTTTCGTCCTTGCTGTGCACTGGCATCGGTATCGATGGACGTTTGATAGGCCATGTCCGACGCTTCGGCAACGGCCTTTTCACGCTCAACCTGCTCAGTAATAACCGTCGCGAACTTTGCAATTTTATAGAGCTTGCCGTTTGCGTCGGTAATAGGGTTATAGGACGCCTCCAGCCACACGTCGCGGCCAGACTTGTCGACCCGGCGAAAACGATCGACGATAAACTCGCCTCGACGCAATCTTTCCCAGAAGTGGCTATACGCGTCAGCGTTGGATTCTTCAGGCACGCAGAACATCTTGTGATGCTTGCCCTTTATCTGATTCAGCTCATAACCCATCGCTTTCAGGAAGTTGTCATTGGCGGTAATGACCATTCCGTCAAGGGTGAATTCGATGACGGCGGTGGACCGCTGTAACGCATTGACCAGCGCCTCATTCTCACGCGAGGCCTCAATAGTTCGGGTCAAAACGCTTGAGTACAACGTGATCTGCTCGATGCCGCCAGTCTCATTCTTGAACGGCACCACCACAGTCCTCAACCAGACCCTTGCACCTGTCTTGCTGACCAGCCGCAACGTACCGCTGAAATGCTTGCCGTCCCGAATCGCAGCCAAAGCGCGCTTCTGGTGAGTGTCGCCGCTCAACTCGGGCGGGCTCATTTCAGAAAGGCTACGCCCGGCGATCTCGCTTTGTGAGTAGCTCAGCTCCGTCTCGAACAGGCCGTTGACGGTCTGCACCTTGCCCTGCCTGTCCAGAACGACGGCAACGGTCTCCAGATTCAGAATGTGCCCTGCTTGCTCGAGCATGGCGAGGCGGCGCTCCAATGCCTGGTTGGTTTTTTTCAAATGAGAGTTGAACATTGCGGCTATCCGGGACAGTTTGGGCTTGCACTCTTCATCGGTCATTAACTCGAAACCTTTAGCGCACTTGCCAAACTAAACGTCAAAAAAAGACGGGTATACATTATGAAATTTTATTTAGGATCCAAACTGCAAATTTATTCGTATGTACGAGTTTTACTGCATGTTGGGCAATTGTAAATTTGAGATGAATTAAGTTTTGGATTTGCTGTCATTCAGATCTAGCTGAATAAAAGACCCGCTGCTACGGCCAGTTAACCGGCAGAGCGCTAAAAGGAGTTTTACTCGTGTCAGAACCCCGCATTCGTCCTCTCGCGCTTTGCATTTTCCACCATCACGGAAAAATACTGGTCAACCCATTCTACGACGCCGTCGAAAAGCGAAGCTTTTTTCGCCCTGTTGGTGGTGGTATCGAGTTTGGCGAACGGAGCATCGATGCCATCGTTCGCGAGGTGCATGAAGAGTTGGGGCTCTCGATCAGCACCGTTCGATTGATTGGCACGTTAGAAAGCATTTTCACCTATGCGGGCAAGCGAGGGCACGAGATCGTCCAGGTCTACGACGCCAGGTTTGAGGATGCAGCAGTCTACGAGAGACCTTGGCTGGAGGGCGTTGAAAGCGATGGCTCACCGTTCAAGGCGGCATGGCATTCAGCTTCCAGCTTCACTGCTGCATCTGCGCTGGTGCCTGAAGGCCTGTCCGAACTACTCAGGAAAGCTTGCCTGCTCGACTGAGTGCTCAGGCGGGGGGCAGGGTTTTCTGGCTGGCCTTTGATCGTAAATAATGGTGCCGGGTAGATGCTCTGGACAATAGTCTGTGCACTATTTGACGTTGGTGCTGACGCTTATACGCGATGCGGTGAAGGCGGTTCGACCCGCTGAACCGGTGCGAAACCGGAGGCTTTTTTGAACACCATGTTGTGAGTGAAGTTCTTCATAGCCTCCGACGGGTCTACAGCCTCTACATTGAGCCTACTCAGCGTTTGACCCGAAAACACAACGCTCAGAACCGGCAGGTCTTCGACATGGCCTGTAGCCGAATTCAGAAGCGCGTCTACCGCTGTGACAATCACAATGTCATCCGGCAGCAATGCGAGTAGCTCTCGCCCTACCCGCATCACACAACTGCAGACGTAGTCCTGGAGAAGCTCATTATATTTGCTGATGGGCATCTGTTTGGTAGACAGCTTGCCGCTTTGTAGCAGTGACTTTATCTCGGACGGGACAACACGCGAGCCATGTACATTCAGCGTTGCTTCGATAACGCCAGACGTCCCGACAGAGAATTTTATTGATGTGCCCAAGTGAGCAATGTCACTAAACGGGTCGAGTCTTTCGATGGCATCAAGTTTTGCTTGCGCCTCGCCCGTGATGATTCTGGTTGCCAGACTGAATTCCTGTTGCCAATCACTGTGCTCAGTTCGCCAATTCTGAGTTTCTTGAGTAAAGCGGTCGTTATCGGCTTGCCTTGCCAATTCGACCATGGCCTTGAGCTTTTTACGTTGCCTGTTCTCAAGCCCGAAAAGCCTTACGAAAAGACCAGGGACGAATGTTTGCTCACGCGTGAGCGCTTCAATCTCGGCGATATTGCTCAGGCGAGGCTGGACGGGCTCAGCACGGCTTATGAACGACGACCAGTCTATGTCCTCTCCGCATTCTTTGTGAACCGAGAGCAGGACGTCGACTTGGTTGTTGTAGACATCCACCTCATACGTGGCTTGCTCCAGTGCTTCCATTTTGGCGTATTGCGCTTGGCGTTTTTGCAGCTCCCGCTGACGCCGCTGTGAATTACGTTCAGATCTTCTGGCCGACGCTTCCAGAGAACGTAGCGTTCCTTTCCAGCTCATTTTCAATCCCTCGATTCTTTGAGTGCTGCCGTGAATGCCTGGCGGTCGTGATAGTAGCATTTCGGCTTTGACATATCGTCATTTTCGAACGGTTGTATCGGACCAGCGAAAATGGTTAATGTCGCGCGTTGTGTATTTGCAGTAGGAGTATAAGTATATTGATGGGGAGTTGTGTTTCAGGCTTTATTCACAAGGTGATGCGTTTGTATATATAGTCTAGCCAGTCCATTTGGGAGACCATTTGCCGGGCTGACCAGTCCCCGCCAAACTAAAAAATTTGGAAAAGTCCTTGCTGTCTAATTCTCGTTTATATAGCTGCATTATTTGCTTTGACAGAGCACCCACCAGTTTTAGTACATCGTCAGCCCATAGCTTATTGATTTCTTTGCTGAACACAGCCTTTAAATCCAGACGTAGCGCAGTGACATCCACTTGATCTAGCTTCTCATCTAAAGACATGGCGTAGCGCTTATAGCTGTAGAAGTTTCCATTCTCATCTTCATCCCGCTCAGTGTCTTTGGCAGAGAAACGATTGTTTAAAAGCTCTTCATTTACATTGCCGTCGTTGTCAATTGCGCCATACATATAATCCTGCGAGTAGTCAGGTGACTGTATAATTGAATGAATAATGTTGTTTTTTTGATTCTCTATGTACTCATCCAAAGACTCCAGGTCATGGGCGTGAGCGACTTTTTGAATAGAGTAAATAAGGCGGTCGTCGCTCTCGTCGGCCAGAATCAATGGCTGCTCATCATCCAGTTTACATTGTAACTCAATTTTTCCAGGAAAATTATCTCCTAGTTTTGATATGATATTTTTTAGTTCCGACAGAGCGCTTTCCAACTTGAACCACGAAAAGTCAGTATCAGGCAGTAAAAGCTCTTTCAGTTGGATTAGATATACCTCAGGGTGTTGTTCCTGCGTGATGGCATTCACTAGCTTGCAAAGCTCAGCAGAAGATGTGTCATTTAGTTCTATCTCCATAAGTGTCTTCTTTTTAGTGAGAAATTCCTCCAGCAGGTTGCCCGTCGTAATATTTTCAATGATGCGTTCAAGTTTTGAATTATGCACAAAATCTCGGACTAGTTCCTGCGCCACTCTTAGATTTCGATGCTCTCTAGTTATCCGGATGCAAAGTTGGTGGTCAGAGATGACCTTCTCTAGCAAAGTATCGATCCACGCCAAATCTGTGTCTTCGACCTTGAGGATGACTTCATGAAAACGATTGAAGTATTTTTTTGACGAGTTTGCGCCTTCAAAATAGGGCTCTGCACCATTGGATACATTTTGCGACCCTAGGTATGCGACGCTATCGTGGCTCAGCAATTTAATATGGCACGCAGCATGTAAATAAAATTCTGTAGCACTGGACAATTGATCGGCAATCGCCACAATCACTTTGGTTATCTCGTCTGCTTGAGTATCATTGAACTCAGCTACTCCAGCAAGACCAAGCAGGATTTTGGCGGGCGATCCTGATGCGCGACTCAAGTATTCCTGGTTCACATACCTGAACAATGATTTCAGACCAGTCGCCGCGCCGTAGGTGATAATCCTCAAGTCAGTGAGCGACGAATACTGTTTTCTATGAGCATAAGCGCCCTCTCCATAATGGCGATGGCTTAACGTCGTGTTGAAACTGGCCAATTCGTCCATAAAAACTCCAGATCTCATAAACGCCTACTATCTACCGCTTCTAGGCGTAAATCAACGCTAAAAGCTCGCATGTTCGCTTTGGCATCGTTGTGAATGGCGTACGTCGAGCACTCGGCTTCTGCAACAACCGTCCAGAATCAATTTGGAGTGGATGAAACAGCTGGCATTGAAGTACTATATGCGCCGCAGACACTGCTGCGAAAATAAAAAACTATGAGTATGTTTTGGTTCATCGTAATTGTTGTAGTTGTTTTAGGCATGCTCGTTGCTTGGGCTAGCGAGAAAGCAAAAACTGAAGCGCGTCAAAAGTACCAAAAATCTTTGGATAATCTCAAAGCCGACCCCAGAAATGCAGGTTTGCGTCACCAAACCTTGGCGTTGGGCCGTGCTTATTCAAACCTGATGCGCGATAAGAAAGGGCAGACTGTTTTTGACGAGATAGCGCTCATGAACGACATCAGCGCCGCTTGCGCTGGAGCCTCAGAGTCACCGGTTATCAAGCCAGCTGTGAGCACGCCTCCTGACAACGTCGAAGCACGCTTGGAAAAGCTTCTCTCGCTTAAAAACCGTAATTTAATTGATGAGGTTGAATACATTTCACGCCGTAAAGAAATTCTTGAGTCTATCTGAGTCATTATTTTTTAGGGTGATGCAACGTACGGGACTCTGCGGCGTAACTATAGTATATAGACGCCGACAGGTCCCATCGCTATCGCGAATTCAACCGCCCCAAAAACTCATCCCGCCGCGCTCTGTCAGCGCCCTCCTTCATCAACAACCCAGGCAACAACTCATTCGCCTGCTGCGGGCTCAGGATAAACACACCGTCGTCGTCGCCAATCGCGATATCGCCCGGGTTGACAGCCACCCCGCCGATATTGACCGGCCCGTTGAGTTCGCCGCTTTCCCCCAGGCTTCGCGTCGTGACGGCGCTGATGCCTTGGCTGAAGACCGGCAGACGATGTTCGCGCAAGGCGGCGACGTCGGTGACTGCGCCGGACACTACCACGCCGGCCAGGCCTTTGATGAGGCCGGCCAGGGTGCGCAGTTCGCCCCAGCAGGCGCAGTGCTCGTCGCCGACGCATTCGATCACCAGCACGTCGCCGGGCAAGCTGTTAAGCAGTGCGTCGCGCAGGATGCTGCCGTCTGGCAGGTTGACTTTGACGGTGACGACATTGCCGACCAATCGGGCGCCGTCGAACAAAGGCCTGATGCCGCGCAGGTAGCCGCTGTCGGTCAGGTGGCCGAGGGTGGACGCAGCGATGCCACGGAATTGCTCGATGACGGCGTCGCTGAGCTGTTGCTGGCGGTGTGCAATCTGTTTGTTCATCGACATTTTTTGGGTCTCAGCAGCGGGCAGTTGGAGCAATATTCGACGGGGTTGCTGGCGTCGTAATAAAAGCAGCAGGTGCGACGAAAGCGGACACTTTTGCCCTCGGTTTCCAGCACAGTTTGCGGACGGCGGAAGTGTTTCAGCGGGTTGTAGCTCAGCCCGAACAGAGCCGGGTCTGCCTGATTCAGCAGCCAGTCGAAATCGGCTTGATAGCGTTGGCGAATCAGCGGGTCTTCGACCTTTTCCATGCGCTTGTCGTACAGCGAATAGACGCGTACGGCGGTGTTTTCCCAGAGAATGCGCCTGGAAATACCGGTCACACGATTGAAGGTTTCCCACAGTGGCTGAAGCATGTCGCGAAACAGGGTGCCGACGATCATGTCACGCCACGCCTCGCGGGCACCCGGCTCATAGCCTACAGGTTTCACGTCTACCAAGGGCATGGAAGAGGTCCACAGGCCATCATCGTGTGCGTACTCGATCACGCTGTTGTCCAGCGACAGGATCAGGCCCTTGTCGTAGACCGACATGGCGTACAGGCAAGCGCCCGTGCTCAGAAAGGAAAAGCGCTTGGCCAGCAGTGACGCAGTGATCGCCAAGGTCGGAGAACCAATGATCGGTCCCAGGGCTGTCAGCAGCTGTTCGCACGCCTGATCGTCCAACAATCCCCTTGCGAGCAATGAGCGCGGGTCGCGCGCATCCGAGCGCCTGAGCTGCAGCACCCCCGACAACAACGCCCATTCGGGCTCGCTGAAGGCCTGCGCGGCACTCATTGTGGCAGTTCCCGGCCAAAGGGAATGCACAACGGCGTGCCAAAGAACGGATCGGCGATGATCCGGCAGTTGAGGCCGAACACCTGCTTGACCAGCGCTTCGCTGAGGATGTCGACAGGTCGCCCCTGAGCAAATGCGGTGCGCTCGTGCACGGCGACCATGTGGTCGGCGTAGCGGCAGGCCAGGTTGAGGTCGTGCAGAACCATGACGATGGTTTTGCCTTCCTGACGATTGAGGTCGCGCAGCAGGTCCAGCACTTCAATCTGATGAGCCAGGTCGAGAAAGGTCGTCGGTTCGTCCAGCAACACGATGTCGGTGTCCTGCGCCAGGGTCATAGCGATCCACGCACGTTGACGCTGACCACCGGACAAGGCATCCACCGGACGCTCGGCCAGGTCCTGCATGCCGGTCTGCGCCAAGGCCCGTTCGACCATCGCTTCATCCTGCGCGGACCACTGCTGCATCCAGTTCTGATAGGGGTAACGCCCCAGCGCCACCAGCTGGCGCACGCTGATGCCTTCAGGAGCGCTGGGCATCTGCGGCAAAATCGCCAGTTCACGGGCGACCGTGGCCGTGGATTTCTGATGGATGTCTGCACCATTGAGCACCACGGTGCCCTGCTGTGGCTTGAGCAGCCGCGCCAGCGACTTGAGCAAGGTGCTTTTGCCGCAGCCGTTGCTGCCGATCAGCACGGTCACCTGGCCTTCGGGCAATTGCAGGTCGAGGCTGTCGATAATCACCTGGCGCTGGTAACTCAGGGTCAGGTCATGGGTTGCGATGGGCGCCATCGGTAATTCCTTAATGCCGCTGGTTAATCAATAGATACAGAAAAAACGGTGTGCCCAGCACCGCAACAAAAATTCCTGCGGGCAGGTCCAGCGGCAGGAATAGCGTACGTCCGGCCAGATCGGCGAGCATCACCAGATTGGCGCCGATCAGGGCGGCCATCAGTGCCTGACCGGTAAACCCCGGTGGCATCAAGCGCTTGGCAATGTGCGGCGCGATCAGCCCGACAAAGGCAATTGCCCCGCCCCAGGCGACCGCAAGACCGGCCAGCGCGACGCTCACCAACAACAGGCCGGCGCGCAACCATTGCACGCTCACGCCAATGCCCTGGGCCAGGTCGTCATCCAGTTGTTGCATGCGCACCTGGCGGGCGAGCAGCACCAGCAGCGGCAAGGTCAGCAACAGCCAGCCAGCCAGGGCGCGAGGTTCCGGCCAACTGGCACCATACACGCTCCCGGTCAGCCAGACGTAGGCCGACAAGGTGGTGGTCAACGGGCTGAACACCAGAATGAAGGTGGTCACCGCCGCCAGCAGCGCCGACACCCCTACCCCGATCAACACCATGCGCAAGGGCGAAGCGCCCTGATTCCAGGCCAGCAGGTAGATAACCAGCGCGGCGAGCCCGGCCCCGGAAACAGCTGCCAGCGGCAGAAATTGCGCGCCCAGTGCGGTCGAGAAAAATGACAGATAGAACACCGCCGCCGCGCTGGCACCGCTGGTGATGCCCAGCAGGTCCGGCGAGGCCAAAGGGTTACGAATGATGCTTTGCAGAATCAGCCCGGACACCGCCAAGGCCGCGCCCACCAGTGCCGCCAGCGCCAGACGCGGCATGCGCAGTTGCTCGACGATGAACACCAGGCTGGCGTCTGCGTGCCCGGCCAACACGCTCATCAATGTCGCAGGCGACAGATTGACCTTGCCCACGGCCAGCGAGCCCAGTGCCACCAGCACTGTGAGCGCCACTGCGACGCTCAGACGCACCAGCACCGCCAGACTGAACTGACGGGAGAAGCCGCGATAACGCAGCGTCAGGTGCTTACCCATAACGAGCCCCCCGACGAACCAGTGCGATGAAGAATGGCGCGCCGAACAGCGCAGTCATGACGCCCACCGGGACTTCCTGAGGCAGGATCACCACGCGCGCCAGCGTATCGGCGAGCAGCAATAGCGTAGCGCCCAGCACCGCGCAGCCAGGCAGCAGCCAGCGATGATCGATGGACAGCGTCTTGCGCACCATATGCGGCACCAGCAACCCGATGAAACCGATGCTGCCCGCCAACGCCACGGCGCTGCCGGCCAGAACGATGATCACCAGGCTCATCAGCAGGCGAATCAGCCCGGTCCGTTGGCCCAGCGCCGTGGCGATGGCTTCGCCGGTATTGAGCACGTTGACCTGTCCGGCCAGCACCAGCGAACCGCCCAACGCGAGTACCACGCACATCAGCAAAGGCGCTGCGGTAAGCAGATCACGCTCCGACAACGAACCGGCCAGCCAGAACAGCACGGTGTCCAGACCGTCCTGATTGACCACCAGCAACGCCTGACTGAAAGCGGTAAACAGCGCAGTGATCGCCGCGCCCGCCAACACGATACGTAACGGATTGAGGCTGCCTTGCCCGCGGTTGCCGATCACCCAGACAATCGTCCCCGCCACTGCCGCACCGATGAAGGCGCACCACAGCCATTGGCTCATTGAGGTCAGGGCGAACAGCGACGAACAGGCAATGATGGCAAACGTCGCCCCGGCATTGATGCCAAACAGCCCCGGCGAGGCCAGCGGGTTACGTGTCAGGGCCTGCATCAGCGCACCGGCAACCGCCAGGCTGGAGCCCACGGCGACGGCCATCAAGGTGCGTGTCAG
Organism: Pseudomonas sp. CFBP2511; assembly: GCF_030209255.1. Classification (NCBI taxonomy): domain Bacteria; kingdom Pseudomonadati; phylum Pseudomonadota; class Gammaproteobacteria; order Pseudomonadales; family Pseudomonadaceae; genus Pseudomonas; species Pseudomonas sp. CFBP2511. Next base: position 40,897 of record NZ_JARVSI010000008.1, read on the forward strand.
CCGGGTATCGAGCAATACGTGCTGAACAGGATTCAACACGTCTGGCTGCCACAGGCTTGCAACGATTGCCGACGGCGAGATCCAGCTGGCACCGGTGGCCAGGCTCAACCCCATACACGCCACCAGCATCAACAGTCCCAGGCCCAGTTTCATGGTTGCCGTCATGAGGCGCTGTCCGCCATCGCCACTTGGGTGATTTCATCGAGCATGCGGTTGGCACCCAGAATGCCACCCGACAGGCTCCAGGCAACCGCATCGACGCGCCACACCTGTTTGTCCTGAGGGGCGCGCAACTGTTGCCAGAACGGGTGCTGGACCAGTTTGTCGTAGTTTTGCTGTGCGGCTTTGCTGTCCGCACGCTGGAAGATGAAAAACAGGTCGGCATCGACCACAGGCAAACTCTCTTTGCTGCTGAGTTTAAGGGAAACGCCGGTTGCTTCGCGGGCAGCGGGTGTCCAGGCAAAGCCCAGCTCGCTAAGTACCGAGCCGGCGAAGCTGGCAGGCAGATAGCTGCGTATATGGTCCTCGCGAATGTCGAGCACTGACACGGTTATCGGCCAGCGCCCGGCGAATTTCGTCTGTAACTGACCGCGCAACGCTGTCACACGGCGCTGCCATTGGCCGAGCAGTTCCATGGCCTGTTGCTGACGATTGATTGCCGTGCCCATCATTGCCAGCGTGCGCTTGAATTCGAATACCTCTTCGAGCATCAGTACGCTACTGATCTGTTCAAGCAGCGGCGCGATGCGCTGATGGCGAAAGCGCGATGCGACAATCAGGTCCGGTTTGAGCAGCACGATGTCTTCAAGACTCGGCTGAGTTTCCAGGCCCACGTGCGGCACCGCTGCCAGCGCCGGGCGCAGGTAGCGGTACATCGGTTTTTCGCTCCAGGAGTCCACCACACCGCACGGCGTCACCCCCAGTGCCACGGCGCTGTCGGATGCGCCCTGAAACAGGGTGACGATTCTCAAAGGCTCTGAGCGCAACGACGCTGCCCGGCCAATGCCGGGCAGCGCCAGTAACCCCAGCGACAGGCGCAATAGTGTGCGCCGCGAAGGATGCAGGGTTTGGTCAGGTGTCACGGCGCAACCTGTGGAACGGGTTGACCACCTGGCCTTTGCCGAACGGCATGCTGCCCGGCCCGCCAGCGCGCTCGATCATCGGCGTGAGCAGCAGTTTTTGTGGCCAGTTCGGTGCGTCGAACAATTGATGCCTGATCATGGCACGTGCCTCGTCGTCGAATTCGATGGTAGTGATGAGATTATCCAGAACATCGCGCAGCACAGTCCACAACGCTGTGACCGGTACCTCGTAAACCTGGGCCAGCGTATCCATGATTGCCCGCACGTTGACCTGAATCCCCAGGGTCTGCAGCCAGAACAGCAGGTCCTCGGGGCGGTCATGATAAAGGGTATTGGCATGACCTTTCTTGATTCGATATTCCGGATCGCTCATGCCATTGCGTTCCAGCCACGGAACGAAGATACGCAGCGAGTCGTGGTCACGCAGCAGCAGCCCTTGCGCCTGACCGGCTTTCCAGACCATGACCGCATTCTGACCGTGTACCTCGCCTAGCATGCCCAGGCGGAACATACGCAGGTTGATGTCGAAGAAACTGTGGCTCAGCTCACGGAACAGGGTCAGCACCGAAGCCTGATTGCGCGGCAGGTCGCGGTACGCCATCCATTCATCGAAGAAATGCCGATTGCTGCCCGGCAACGGCGTGCCCAGTGCGGCCATCGGCAGCAGACGGCAGTCCGGGTCATCCAGCAAGGCCGAGGGGTACTGGCGTACCATCGCCGACAGGTGCCGTGGCGCTTCGTCAAACAGCGTGGCTTGCGGCGGCATGAACGCCCACCATTTGCCCTCGTCGCACAGGTGCAGCGAACAGCTCAGGGTTGGGTCTTTGCTTACTACCTCGCGCAGCAGTTTCTCGCTCAGCTCGCCGTTGATCATCTTGACCGCAGGCAGGTAACGGGATGCACCGAGGGAATGGATCGCCATTGGCAGCTTGAGGTAGTCGGCGCTGTTGAAGCACGGCGTCATCGAACGCAACGACGAGGTGGCATACACCGTGGCTGCGCTGAACGTCAGGCGCTGGCACTCGCCTTTGGCGAAAACGTCACCCAGCTGCACGTCCAGCACGTGCTCGAACTGCCAGGGATGGACCGGCAGCGCCACGTGGCTGTCGGCAATGCCGCGCTGTTGCAGCTCCTGATCGAGCTCGGCTTGCAGGGTGTGCGGCAGCAGGTAACGCGCCGGGAAAGACGCATTCACATCCCCTACGCCGCCTCCGCATTGCAGCAGGGTCTTGTCGACGGCGACCCAGTTCAGCGCCACCGGCTGGGCAAACTCGGCCTGATACTGCAAATATTCCTGCTCGTTCAGACCCTGCTTGGCCTTGGCCAACGGATGATAAGGTCGATCACGCAGCGACGCCCACTGTTCCATGGTGCGGAAGAACGTTGCACCGTCCTGGGCCATCAGGTGTTGATGGTCAACCCTGTGGTCCAGCGACAGCGCGGTCTGCCAGACACTGATGCGCAGGACCTCGAGAAACAGCGCGATACCTTTTTCGTTTTCCTGGCGCTCGCTGTCCTGAAGCTGGGTTGCCTTGCCGGCAAACACCCATTTCATGAAGTCTTCCGGGGATAACTGCGTCCAGCGCTCGTCCTGACGGCCCAGCACCGGGCTGCCGGGAACCTTCTCCCATTGCTGGGTGATGCCGGGGCGCAACGCGATGCTGATGAAACGCTGCTCAGAGGCATCGCAGCACCATTCCCAGACCTGCTGCGCGGGGCTTTGCTCCGCCAGTTGTGGCGCCAGCGGGTGGCGCGATTGCCAGTGAGCGGTGTCCTGCAGGCTCAATGGCTCGCGGCCAAAAAAGTCTTCAGCCAGCAGGCAATCGACCAGATCCTGCATGACCAGGTCAGCGGCGAGTGAAGTGAAGTTCATCGGGTTATTTTCCTTCTGCTGAAATGTGGTTCAAACGGGCCTGTAGCGCACGAAAAGCGATTCCGCGCTCATCCCCCAGAACAAAGGCGTTGACCCCGCGAGCCTGCCAACGGGCAGCATCGCCGGGTTGCCGGGGAATGGTGCAATAAGCAACGCCTGCGGCCTGTGCGGCCTGCCAGGTGTCGTATAAGGCTTGTTGCACTTCGGGCTGATCGATCTGCCAGGGCATGCCCAGCGACTGCGACAGATCGGCCGCACCTTCAAGGATCATGTCCAGCCCCGCTACCGCCGCAATCTCGGCGGCGCGGCGCACGCCTTCGGCGCTTTCGATCATTGCCACGACCATGATTTGCTGATTGGCAGCCTCGACGTACTGCGCCAGGCTGTGTTTGCCGAACGAGCCGGGACGACCGGCATTCAGGCTGCGACGGCCCAGCGGGTGGTACTTGCAGGCGGCAATGGCGTCTGCCAGCTGTTCGGGGCGCTCGATCATCGGCAAAACGATGCCCTGAGCGCCGCCATCAAGCAGGCGCAGCAGGGTTTTCGGGTTGAGATCGGCGACCCGCACCAGCGGCGTCAGGCCATAGCTCTCCGCCACGCGGATCATGTTTTCCACCGTTTCCGGGTTGATCAGCACATGTTCCATGTCGATGATCACAAAATCGAACCCGGCCTCGGCGATCAGTTCGATGGCGGCCGGGGCCGGAATTGAGCTGATCAGCCCGTACACCGGCTGGCCGCTGCCGAGTTTGCCCTTGAGCGTATTTGTCCTCAGCATCATTGCGGCCTGTAGGCATGCAGCGGGTTGGGCACCGAACGGAAGCGCCGCTCGCCGTCACCGAGCAGGCGGCGTTTGGTCAGCTCTTCCACTTCGTACGTTGGCGCGAACACGTCGAACAGCCCGAAACGGTCGCGGTGCTGCGGATGGGCCTGCTGGTAGTCGAGGATCACCTCAGCGGTCATCTGCCAGAACAGTGCTTCGTCCAGTTGGTACTGCTGACGCAGGAAAATTGCCATTTCGGCCAGGCAGATGAAGAAGAAACAATCGCAGGAGAAATCACGCACTGCGTTCACGTCATCGGTGATGATGAACGAGTTGCGGTTGAGTTTCGCGTGGCTTTCAGGCAACGGCACCAGCGCCGGACACAGCTCGGGACGCCCAAGGTGCGCGGGCGAATAACGCACGCCGTCATGGAAGTCCTTGAGGGCGATGCGCTGCGGCCAGCCCTGTTTGACGATCAGCACGATGTTCTGGCCGTGGGACTCCATGCCGATGCCTTCGGCGTAGAGCATGTGAATGATCGGCGGCACGGTGACGCGCAATAGCTGACGGGTCCACTCCTTGAGGCCGTACTGGCTGATCCAGGCGTCTATGAACGGTGCCTGCTCGCCTTCGCCGTAGCGGTTTTCCACATGGCTCAGGCCATTGAACGGCACCGCTTGCTCATCGTCCTTGAGGTACTGATGCAGGCTTTCACGCCAGATCGCGCCCAGCGTGCCGTAGGTCTGTGCCGAACGGGATTCGGGCAGGTGGCGGTAATCGTAACTGACCCCCGCCACTTCGCCGAGAATCACGAAGTCGAGTGCCCGCGCCGTGCTGTCGGTGGCGATCAACTGGTGCAACCAGTCAGTGATGATCGGGCCGTTGAGCACCGTATGCCGCGCCAGAATCCGCGTGCTGGAGGTGTTGGTCATGCTCATCGCCAGCTTGACGTAAGGACGCTTTGGCTGGCTGGCGTTGGCCAGCGTGCGGATCGATTGCTGAGCCTTGTACTGATCGGCCGAGGTGCCCAGATACACCAGCTCGCCGCTGGCCAGTTCCGGGTAGAAGGTCGACACCGTGACGTTGTCCCACTGCCATGGGTGCACCGGCATCAACTGATAGTCGTCGATGGATTTGCCTCGTGCGGCCAGGGTGCCGGCGAACTCCTGCCAGCGCTGTGCCCCCAGTTCCTCGCGAATGAACGCCTGCACATCCATGCTGCGCGAATGCCCCACCGAAGCACTCGATTTGGCGACCGCCAGCCATACAACCGCGAAAGGCGTGGCAAACTCCGGCCCGTAATGGCGGTTGTCGGCCAGAGAAAAGCCGATTCGCGACTTGTAGCACGGGTGGTAGCTGTGGGCGTCCATGAAATGCTGCTCCAGCGCATCCACGTCCAGTTGGTGTGCGGGTTTGCCAGCTTGATAACCCTGATTGCGCGCTTGCAGGTCCTTGAGCTGGGTCTGTTCGATTTCCTGAATGAAGCGCGCCAGATGCGGGCTGTCCTTGAACGGCGCGAGCAGTTCGGTCAGCGCCAGGTGCAGGTCCGGCGTCGAGCGCTGGCCCTCGCTGTCAAAGCGCTCAAGGCTGGCGTGGTCCAGGCGAATCAGCTCGAAACTGGTGCTGAGCAGGCCGTTGCAGCGGTACTCCACGCCATCACCCAGCGGCACGCTGAAACGGTGCTGATGCTCGCCCAGCGGCTCACAACGGTAAGGCAGCGCAGCTTCGTACAGCAGGGTTTGCAGCAACTGTCCGATCACCCGGCGCTGTACTTTTTCGTAACCTGTGGTGTCGATATCAGCCAGCCAGTCACCGGTGGCTGTTGTGGGTGAAGCAGCGTGACGGTGCAGCGGTAAAGGGGTCGCCATGTTCATACCTCGAACGAAAAATTATCGGGATTGGACCGCGTCGGGCTGGGCCTCGGCGCGCTCGTCGTTAAGGGGGAAGCGCCACGCACAGGGCAGCGCCAGCAGGATCAGCACGCCGGTGACGATAAAGACTTCGCTGATGGCCGACGGCGTGGCGAGCGGCCCTGCGCTATTGAGGCGAAATTCCAGCCAGAGTGAGGCGATGACAATGGCCAGCGACGCGACCAGACGGCGGGAGATGTTGTTCATCGCGGCGCCCTGCGTGACCATCGGTTCGGGCAAGGCATTGAGCCCCGCGGTGGTGACCGGCATGTAGGAAAGCCCAAGGCCCGCGCCACGCACCATCATCAGCACGAACACCACGCCAATCGACGCATTGGCGCTGAGCATGCCCAGTGCCAGGGTCGAAAAACCGGTCAGCAACAGACCGATGGCGACCACGGCGCGTGGGCCGTGACGGTCCAGCGCCTTGCCGCCCCACTGCCCGAACAGGCTGGCGAACGCGGCGGTGCACAGCAGTGCCAGGCCAGTCCAGACAGGGTTGTAACCGAGCACGGTCTGAACCAGCAGCGGCAGCAGCACCAGGCACTCGAACATGCCCACCGATTGCACCACGGCAATGATTACACTCAACCGGTAACCGCGCAGATTGAACAAGCGCAGATTGAGCAGCGGTGCTTCACGACGCAGTTCCACCCGCACAAAAGCGATCAGGCAGGCCACGGCGACCAGCACCATGCCCTGATTGAACGGATCGAGTAGCGCTTGAGCGTGATGCATGCGGCTGATAGCGATCATCAACAGGCCAATGCCCGACGCAATCAGCAGGTAGCCGATCAGGTCGAACGGCTTGCGCTCGGCAGGCTCCGAGTCCGGCAGTACGCCGATGCCCAGCAGCAAGGCCAGCAAGCCGATGGGCACGTTCATGAGGAACAGCGAGCGCCAGCTGAACCATTCCAGCAACAGGCTGCCACACAGCGGGCCCAGCGCCGGAGCGAGCATTACCGCTGCGCTCCACAACCCGGTCACCCTGCCCCGTTCGTGCTTTTCGTAGACCGAGAAGATGATCGCCAGCGACAGCGGAATCATCAGCCCGCTGGCCACACCCTGTACCACCCGCGCAGTGATGACCAGAGCGATGGAATTGGCCATCGCGCCCAGCAACGAGCCGCCGACGAACAGCGCCACCCCCCACAGGTACAGACGTTTGCGGCCGATCCGCTGACTGAGAAAGCTGGTCAGCGGCATGGTCATGCCCATGCTGGTCATGAAGCCGGCCACGATCCAGGTGGCCAGCAACGGGCCGATCTGGAACGCGTCCATGAACGTCGGCAGCGCCGGGTTGAGCGAACTGTTGCTCAGGCTGACCGTCAGCGTGCCGAGCAGCACGTTGATCACCACCCAACTGCGTGGAACGTTCACACTCATTGGCTGACCCGTTCGCCGTTGCGCACAAAGTGCTGTGGCGGTCTGGGATGGCACAGAAAGTCGGCGTGCGAGATGTTGTAACCATAAGCACCTGCCATCGGCAGGACCAGAAGGTCGCCAATGTTCACGTCTTTGAAGGGCTGACGGCGGCTCAGCACATCTTTGGGTGTACACAACTGGCCGACAACGGTGTACGCCTGTTCAGGCGACGCAGCAGTCGGTGGCACGCTCGGCAAGTGGATAACCGGATGATCATGGCTCTGCGCAACCGGCAGGCGGAACTGGTGCGTACCGCCCCGGCAGACCAGAAAATGCTCACCGTGACTGGTTTTGCGGTCCAGCACCTCGATCACGTAATAGCCGCAATACGCACTGATGAAGCGTCCCGGCTCGAAACGCAGGATCGGCGCGTCAGGCTGCTCGCCCAAGCGTTTTTCCAGATAGCGAAACAGGCGCTGCCAGTCGAATTGTTGGCTGTTCAGGTAATCGACGCCAATGCCGCCACCGACGTTGAAATGGGTCAGTTGCTCGGGGTGACAGGCCAGGGCTTTCCATGCCTGCCAGCGTTGCAGGTAGAAATCCAGCAGTTGCTCGTGGCGCTCCACCGACATCTGGTGTGACATGGCGTGTACATGGAACCCTTTGAGCGTCAGGTGCGTGGCGCTGTCCACCAGGCGCACGGCTTCGGCCAGATCCGCTTCGTCGATGCCGAACGGGGTCGCGGTCCCGGCCATCGCCAGCTTGCTCGATTGTGCTGCCGGTAGCTGTGGATTGATGCGGATGAACACCGGCTGCACACGCCCTGTTTGTTCAGCCAGATGCTGCAGACGCTGGATCTCGTTGAGGCTTTCCAGGTGAACGGCTTCGACCTTGTTGAGCAGCGCCGAGCGCAGGTCCGAGTCGAGTTTGCCGGGGCCGGAAAACACGTAGGGCTTGCGCGTCTGGCAGGCCATGACCCGCTCGATCTCGCCACCTGAGGAAATCTCGAAACCGCTGACCAGTGGCGCCAGGGTTTCCAGCATCAGCGCTTCGCTGTTGGCCTTGATTGCGTAATACAGCTCCACGCCAGCCGGCAGCGCCGCCATGACTTCGCTGACATGCTGCTGCAGTGCGTCCAGGTCGTAGATGAACGCTGCCAGCGGGTCGCTTTCGAGCGCGCGGGCCTCGTGGATGGCGCCCAGTACGGTTTCAGGCAGCTTATGCATAACGAGCCTCCGTGCTCCACGGTGACGCCAGGCGTACATAATTGGCCTCACGGTCGGCCTTGGCGGCCAGACGCACCTTGAGGTTGGTCTTGCAGGCAATCGACTGGCCGGCAATCAATGCGTCCAGCTCCGGCGCAGGCAGCACCAGTTCGTCGCGGATACGCTGCAACTGCTGCTCGACCTTTTGCCACATCAACGGTGCCAGATGCGGCCGCTCCCAGCTCAGGGCCAGCACGGCTTCGGACAGGTTGTTGATCAGCAGGCAATAGGTGATGCGGTTCCAGCCTTGCTCGCGGGTGTAGAGCAACGACTGGCGAATGCGCGGGTGCAGGCCGACCTGAATCGCCTTGATGCCCAGTTCTTCGGTCAGCTTGACACCTTCGAAGTCACGCAACAGCAACTGCTGCGGCTGGCCGTTATCGTGAATCAGCACGGCGTTCTGCAGGTGTGGCTCCATCACCACGCCATGATTGAAGAACAATGCCATGACCGGACGCAGCAGCAGGGCCTGATACGCATCGAACCAGCTCAGCAGGTGCTCGTCTTCAAGCTCGCCGCCGTTGAAGCGCTCGAGGAAGTCATGCACCAGCGGCCGTGAACGCAAATCGCGCGCAAACAGCGTGCCTGCCATCACACTGGAATCCGCGCCGGAACGACGGCAGAAGTTCTCGCGCAGAATGGCGCCGGTCTGCTCGCGGAACCAGTGGCCGTCGCTCTCGCTGACGCCTTTGGGTGCCCAGCTCATGGAGCCGGGTTCGGCCACGGTGGACAGCCCGCCCAGGGTTTGTGGCCGTGTCTGCTGCAAGCGTTGAAACAACTCGTCGATGATCAACGTGCTCTCCAGCTCGTACCAGGCGTTTTTCCTGACGCAGTTGGTGATGCGCACATTCAGCGAGCCCTTGATGAAATAGTCGTGGCCCTCGATGTACCAGGTGCGCATCGAGGCTGTCGGGCTGGCCAGCGGGCCACTGGTGCCCAGGTCTGCGATCTCGCCCAGTTCGATCAGCCGCTGCACGCGACGATCCTGCATGAAGAGTTGCGCCTGCACCGGGTGCATGCAGATCAACGCATGGTCCGGGCGAGCCCGTGACTGGTCGGCGAAGCCCGCCATGACCTGCGCTTCGCTCAAGCCATTGGCGGTGATGCGCAGCCCGTCCAGCGGCACTTCAAACAGGTGCAGCGCGGTCTGCGCCTGAAACTCCGGCGCATAGGTTTCCTGAGCCAGATGCGCAGGCCACAGACGCGCCTTGGGGGCCGGATGATTGGGGTGGCCGAACCACAAACCCTGTTCGCTGGCCAGATAGCCGCTCAGCGGTGCCGGGTGCTGGCCGGTCATGTTGTGCGCCACGATGGCAGCGGTCAGGTGCTGGCTTTGCAGAACCTGATCCAGCAGTTCGTCATTGCTGGCGCGGGTCATGTGCTCACACGCCGTCAGCAACTGCTGGGCAAACTCCGGAAAAGCCAGGCAGCGCCAAGTGCTGTTGCCGTTGCGTGCGTAGACATCGGACAGGTAGCGATGGCTGCCCAGGCGGTCGCGGCGGTCCACCAGCACGAAAAACTGCTGCTGGTTGGGCAGGCTGATGGTCAGCGGGATGCCCTTCCATTGGCCGCCGTCCACGAAACTGCCAGGGGCAATACCCTGCATGCCTTCGGGCCAGGTGTAATGCAGGCAGTTCTCGGGCAGTGCGAACTCTTTGATCAGGCAGTTGAGTAACGCACGAGTGGTTGCCAGCTCGCTCACCATGTTTGATAAAACGGTGCGGTCGGTATTAGTCATGTCTGCTCCACAGTCGCTTTATGCTGACTGTTTAAGTGACGCCGTACTTGAAGGGCATCGCAACTTGGGTGACGCTGCAACAACGGATGAGGCCTCGATTGCCGCACGATAACGCGACTGCCGGTACGGGCTTACACATCGGCAAGATGCCGTTGACGGTCAATTGAATAAGCGCGATGAATGCGCAGTGTTATTTACGCACTTGAGACAGCGCACCCTTGAGCGCTTCTTCAAAGCGTTGAATAACCAGTTGGCATTGTTCTTCGGTAATGATCAGCGGCGGCAACAGTCGGATCACATTGCCATTTCGGCCGCCGCGCTCAAGCAACAGGCCCTGTTTGAAACAGTGCTGTTGAATGGCCACCGCCAGTTCCGGGTCCATCGGGAAGCTGCCAAGACGGTCCGCCGGTTGGCGCTCATCGACAATCTCTATGCCCAGCATCAACCCGCGCCCACGTACCTGGCCCATGGCCGGGTAACGCTGCTGCAAGAGACCGAGCTGTTCCCTGAGCCATTGCCCGCGCTTGGCAGCCTGGGCGGGCAGGTTCTGGCGTTGCAGCACTTCAAGGGTGGCAAGACCTGTTGCCATCGCCATCTGATTGCCACGGAAGGTGCCCGCATGATTGCCCGGCGACCAGGCGTCGAACTCGCGTTTGAAGCCGAGCACCGCCAGCGGCAGGCCACCACCGACCGCCTTGGACATCACAATGACGTCGGGTTCGATGCCGGCGTGCTCGAAGGCAAACATCTTGCCGGTGCGGCCAAAACCGGCCTGCACTTCATCGAGAATCAGCAGGATGCCGTGCTTGCGGGTCACTTCGCGAATCTGCTGCAACCACGCAGCCGGCGCAGGATTGACACCGCCCTCGCCCTGCACGGCCTCAAGGATAACCGCTGCTGGCAGCGACACGCCGCTTTCGACGTCTTCGATGAACTGCGTAAAGTAGTAACTCAGCGCCTCGGCCCCTGCCTCGCCGCCAATGCCCAGTGGGCAACGGTATTCATGCGGATACGGCAGGAACTGCACGCCAGGCATCAGGTTGGCGACGGCATTTTTAGGCGCGGTGTTGCCGGTCAGCGCCAGGGCTCCGTGGGTCATGCCGTGGTACGCGCCAGAAAAGCTGATGATGTTATGGCGACCGGTGGCAGTCTTGGCCAGCTTGATTGCGGCTTCGACCGCATCGGCACCGGACGGGCCGCAGAACTGCAGGCAGTAATCACGCCCTTGCCCTGGCAACAGGCCGAGCAGGGTTTCACTGAAGGCGTCCTTGACCGCGGTGGTCAGGTCCAGCGTATGCATCGGCATTCCCGAGGTCAGGAAGCTGTCGAGGCTGGCCATGATCGCTTCATGGTTGTGCCCCAGTGCCAATGTTCCCGCCCCGGCCAGGCAATCGAGGTAGGTGGTGCCTTCTACATCGGTCACCCATACGCCGTGTGCCTTGGCAATAGCCAATGGCAACTTGCGCGGGTAACTTCTTACATTGGATTCAAACTTGCTTTGCCTGTCCAGATAATTGGCATTGGTTTTGTGGGACGTAGTAGAGTGCAATAAGCCATCATTCAACATCTGTTAACCCTCGCTAAATTCTGGATGCAAATTATTATCATTTCCTGAAAAGTGCAACCCGTTGTTTCGAAAAAAAGATGAAATTTAAATGAAAGTAATGCCCTCCTTTTTTATAAATAACCAGGCACGCGAATATGCCGATGCTCAGGTCGGTATTGTTTAACTTGACAGCATCGGCGTGGATGCCTTTTATAAATATTCAAACTATTGAAAGAAGCCATTGGAATAACTGGCCGCTTTGCAACAGTGAGTTAATTGATCAGCTTATAACGCAATTTGATTATCGCTCATCAATACAGGCCCTTCCCTGGGCCGCTGGTTTGACTCAGAAACCGATGGTTGCCGAAAGCAGGTAGGTTCTCGGCGTTGACAGGGTCAGACCTGGCTCGCTGTCATCTGAGGCTCCGGCCGAACTCCAGTAGTACTTGTTCATCACGTTTTCGACGTTGGCCCGCAGCGTAATGTCCTTTTGATCGACCTTGAACGCATAGCGCGCGCCCAGGTCGAACCGTTCGGAGGAATCGATGCTTTTGCTGTTGGCCTGGTCCAGGTACTGCGAACTGGTGTAGATGCCCCGCCCGGTCAGGGTCAGGCCGTTGACGCCTGGCACGTCCCATTCAGCGCCCAGGTTGACGTTGTACTCGGGAGTGGCCGGTGCACGGTTGCCATCGAACGTACCGTTGACGGTGTTGGTCAGCTCGCTGTCGATGTACATAACCCCGCCCAGCAGCCGGAAGCCCTGAACAGGTTCGCCGAACATGGTGAGCTCGACACCGTCGTTGCGGCGCTTGCCATTCGGGCCAAAGACCCGCGATGCGGTATTGGTCTCGTAAGCAGGCTGCTTGATACGGAACACCGCAGCGGTGAAGGCGAACGACCCCAGGTCATACTTGGCACCGACCTCGACCTGACGGCTGACGAACGGCGGGAATATCTGGTCTTCGTTAATCGAGGTCGACGGAGCGATCTTGCCCTGGCTCAGGCCTTCCATGTAGTTGGCATACACCGAGAAATCGTCGGTCACCTTGTACAAAATGCCCCCGGATGGCGAGATCTTTTCCTCGTCGTAAGCGGTGTCGCCTTTGACATCATCGGTCCAGTCATCGACCTTTACCCGCTGCCAGCGTGCGCCGAGGGTCAGCAGCAGGCGGTCATCGAAGAATCCCAGGGTGTCAGACAGCGCCAGGCCGGTGAAGCGGTTCTCGGTGTAGACCTTGGCGTCCTGACGAGTCGGGTTGCTGGGTGTCGGCGTATCGACCGGGTTGAACAGGTTGCTCGGCGCTGCCGCATAACGTGCGCCGCCGTTCTCGAAGTCCATGTAGAACGAGCTGGCGGCCAGATTGACTTCGTGGCTTACCGGCCCGGTATTGAACCAGTTGCGCACCCCGAAGGTGGCCGTGCGGACATTTTCGTCACGGGTGAAGTCACGCGGCAGGACGCTGAAGTCCCCTGCATTGTTGGTCACTGATACCGCATGGCGCAGAAACTCGTGGTTACTTTTGCGCACGCCGACGCCGCCGTACAGCATCACCGAGTCGCTGACGTCGTACTCGGCGTTGACCGCGCCGAAGGTGTCTCGGGTGCGGGCTTCGCTCCACGACTGCGCGTAGTTGTCGCGCACCTTGTTGGCGTTGGGCACTATCGCGTTTGCACCAATCTGCACGCGCTCCTGCGGGGCGTCAGTGTCGCGTTCGGTGTGACCGATGTCGGTAGACAGACGCAAGCGCTCACCACGGAAATCCAGACCCAGCACAGCCATGTCACGATCTACGCTCTGGTGATCCCATTCGGTGTCGCCAGACTGCTTCACGCCGTTGAAACGAATGCCGAACTTGTCGTCTTCACCGAAGCGCCGGCCGATATCAACGGCGGCACCCGCCTGCCCCTTGGAGGCATAGCTGGTGGTGAGTTCGGTAATGGGTTTGTCGGTTGCGCGCTTGGGCACCACGTTGATGCCTCCGCCGACACTGCCGCGTGGCGAAATGCCGTTGATCAACTGGCTCGGCCCTTTGAGGATGTCGACCCGTTCGGCCATTTCCATGTCGATCGTGTAGGTAGGCAGGATGCCATACAGGCCGTTGTAGGAAACGTCACTGTTGAACAGGCTGAAACCGCGAATGGTGAACTGCTCGTACCGCCCGCCTGCCGGGTTGGTGGCCCGCACGGACGGGTCGCTGGCAATCAGGTCACCCAAGGTGCGGGCCTGCTGGTTCTTCACCGCGTCCTTGGTGTAGGTGGTCATGCTGAACGGCGTTTCCATGAAGTCCCGCGAGCCCAGCATGCCCTGCGAACCCTTGCGTGCCACCTGACCGCCGGCATACTCCTGGCCATCAGTTGAACCGCTGTCACCCACAATGGAGGTGGGCGCAAGTTGCAGGCCGGCGCCTTGCGGGGCCGGGACCAGTGTGTAGGCCTGCTCCCCGACGGGCACCAGTTGCAGGCCGGACCCTTGCAGCAGGCGCGCAAAGCCTTCTTCAACCGCAAAATCGCCGGTCAGGCCGGCACTGTTGCGACCGTTCACCAACGCGGGGTCTACCGACAGGTTGACGCCGGCCTGACCTGCAAAACGGGTCAGCGCGCCGCTCAAGCTACCGGCTGGCACTTCGTAGGCACGTTTGCCCGAGGTTTCGGCCCAACTGGTCGAAACAAAAAACGGGCTGGAACTCAATGTCAGCAACAGGCTGAAATGCAACAGCGGACGCAAACGGTAGGGAGACACTGCGGGCATGGTAAGGAAGCTCTCGTATTTTGTTCACTTACCTGAAATGACAAGCGAGACAAAAAAAAGGGACAGGCTTCACGCGTTATTTTTTACAGAGCTGTTTTTTCGAGGAGTCAGCGTGACCCAGTAGCGGGTACGCATCTGCAACTCGACCGGCAGGCTGGCAGCCAGCAGCGAGAGTACTCGGTCGGTGTTGTCGATCTGGAAACTGCCGGTCACCCGCAAGGTTTCCAGCGCTGGCTCCCAGCGCAGCAGGCCCGGGCGGTAGCGGCCAAGTTCACGCAGAAAGTCGCCCAGTGGCTGGTTCTGCGCAGTCAACACGCCGTCGCGCCAACCGGGCAATAGCGCGTCGAAGGCCCTGACAGGCCCTGCTCCGCTTTGCTGCAGGCTGATTTGCTGGAGCGCTTTGAGGGTCAGTTCAGGCCCTTGCGAGGGCTGAATCCGCACCGCACCGCTGACCACTGAAACCCGGCATTCGGTTTCGTTGAGGCGCACGCAGACTTCGCTTTCACTGACGAGGATGCGGCCATACGGCCCGTCGATGGTCAAGGGCGCCCTGCCCGGCACCTTGAGTGAAATTTCCCCGCGCACCAGCGTGATCAGCCGGGCGCCGAGGTCGACATTCACGGCAGTGTCGGTGTTCAACTGCAGGGTGCTGCCGTCGGCCAGCGAAACACGCGTGTGCTCGCCAATCGCGGTATGCAGGTCGGCACGCCAGACATCCAGCGGCAACTGCCGCCCCAGCAACCAGACCGCCGGCACCAGCGTCACCGCACCCAAGGCACGTTTGATCGCCGTGCGCCGCGCCTTGTCGGGGCGGTCCAGGGTAGCCATGGCCAGATGAATGGGCAGGCCGAAGAAGCGCTGCTGCAGTTGCTGCGCCTTTTGCCAGGCGCGCTCGTTGCTGGCGCAGCTGTCGCGCCAGTGCTGGAGCATGGCGTGATCTTCTTCGCTGGCACCGCCGGATTCCAGCAGAGCCAGCCATTGCGCTGCCCGGCGTACGACCTCACGTTCTTCGCTCGAAGGTGCCGAGCGAATCACCAGTCCACCAGCAGGCAATGCTCGTAGGCTTGCGCCATGTAGCGTTTGACGGTGCGTTCGGACACTTCCAGGCGCTCGGCGATTTCGCGATACCCCAGCCCTTCGAGCTGACTCCAGAGAAATGCGCGGCGTACTGCTGGCGACAGGCCGTCAAGCAACTCGTCCAGCGCCTGAAGGGTTTCGAGCAGCAGCCAGCGCTGTTCGGGCGACGGCACACTGTCTTCTGGCAACTGCGCCAGCGCTTCAAGGTACGCCTGTTCAAGACTGCGGCGGGTGTAGAAGTTGCTGAGCAGGCGCTTGCCCACCGTCAGCAAATACGCGCGCGGCTCCTGCATATCGGCAATCTGCTGCGAGCTGGACAGTACTCGCAGAAACGTATCCTGGCTCAGATCCGCAGCATCCCAGGCATTGCCCATGCGCCTACGCAGCCAGCTTTCGAGCCAGCCGTGATGGTCACGGTAGAGAGCATGTAGGGTTTGCTGAGGTAGCGTCGCTGCGTCAATCATGACAAGAGCCTTGAGCGATGGGTGCGCCAAATGAGACTGATTCTAATTAGTGTTATATCCCGAGTCCATGCTCTTTTTTTTAAAAAGCCCGACGCCGCTGCGTGAAATCGGGGTCGTACGCCCGCAATGCGTTGATCTGCGCTGTATCCGGGTGATTCACCCGGAATACAAATGAACGCCGTATGTCTGCTTTTTGTACCACTTCTGACGTGAATTTCCCTTGGCGGTCGATCAGTGGTTCACGCCAGCCAATGCGCTCAGCGCTGCACGATCCAGATGCCGTTCCACCCTGCCCTGATTGATCAACAGCGCCCTGTCGCACAGATGGGCAACCGTGTTCATGTCATGGCTGACCAGAATCATGGTCATTCCGGTATCGCGGCGCAGTACTTGCAGAAGGTTGAGTATTTCCGCTTGAACGGTCATGTCCAGCGCCGAAGTGGGTTCATCCAGCAGGAGCAATTTGGGATTCAATTGCAGCGCACGGACAATGGCGACCCGCTGGCGCTGGCCGCCAGACAACTGATGCGGGTAGCGGTCAAGAATGCTGCTCGGCAAGCCCACCTGCTCTACAGAAGCCATCAGGCTGGCTTCGTCGAAAGGCAGGCCGTTGATTTGCCGCGGCTCACGCAAGCTGCGACGAATCCGGTGCAGTGGATGCAATGAAGCATAAGGGTCCTGGAACACCATTTGCACCTGCTGGCGCAACGCCCCGGTGAACGCTTTCTGCGCGTTGAGCGGCTGGCCCAACACCTGCACCTCCCCCTGCCAGTCACGCTGGAGCCCGGCGAGCACCCGCAACAGGGTTGATTTACCCGAGCCAGAACCGCCTATCAGGCCGAAGCACTCGCCAGCCTTGATCTGCAATCCGTCCATTTCCAGCGCATTGAAATGGCTGAGCCCGCGTTTGAACGTGACCGTCAAACGGTTGATATCCACCGCGCTCATGGCAGTTCCTCGATCAGGTTGCGGTCAAGGGTTGGCAGCGACTGGCCATAGGTGCGCGCCGATGGCTGACAGCTCCACAAGGTTCTGGTGTAGGGATTGCTGGCGGTGGCCAGTTCGGCTGCGTGGCAGCGGTCGACGAGCTGGCCCCGGTACATCACCAGTGCGCGGTCGCAATAACGGGCCACCAGGGGCAAATCATGGCTGATCAGCAGCAAGCCCATGTTGCGTTGCTCAACCAGCCTCAGAATCAGCTCCAGAATCTGATCACGCAGGCCGCTGTCGAGTGCCGACGTGGGTTCGTCGGCAATCAACAGGCGCGGATCATTGATCAGCATGGCTGCCAGCATGACCCGTTGCCCCATGCCTCCCGACAGCTCGTGGGGATAGCTGTCGTAAAGCGCCAGCGGGTTGGGCAGGCCCACCGCTTCCAGCATGTCGAGCACTTTCTCGCGACGCTCGCGGCGTCCCAGCCGGGTGTGCAACACCAGCGCTTCTTCAACCTGCGTGCCGACCTTGAGCACCGGGTTGAGCGAATACTTCGGGTCCTGCAGCACCAGCGACAAACGAGTGCCGCGCAGCCCTTGCCATTGTTTTGCCGTCAAGTTGCGCAAGTCATCACCCGCCAGGCTCATCTGCTCGGCAGTGACCTGCCCCGGGCTTGCCACAAGGCCCAGCAGCGCACGTGCGGTGAGTGACTTGCCAGAGCCGGACTCGCCCACCAGCGCCACTTTTTCCGTGCCCACGCTGAAGTCGATGCCCTTGACCACCTCGATCAGTTCCGAGCCCGGGCCTGGAAAACCGATCCGCAAACCTTTTACATTCAACAGCGGTTGTTCATCAGCCATGACGGGGGTCCAGTACATCGCGCAGACCGTCGCCCAGCAGGTTGAAAGACAGGCTCGTCAGCAATATCGCGATACCCGGCGCTGCGGCGACCCACCACTGATCGAAGATGACCCGACTGCCATCGGCAACCATCGAGCCCCACTCAGCGGTCGGCGGTTCGATGCCCAGGCCGAGAAACCCGAGCCCGGCAGCGGCCAGAATGATGCCGCCCAGGTTCAGCGCCACACGCACAATGACTGACGGCAGGCACAGCGGTAGCACGTGGCCCATCAACAGGCGCATGCCGCGTATGCCTTGCAGATGCGCCGCAGCCAGGTAATCACTGTTACGCAGGACGCTGGTTTCCGCACGGGCCTGCCGTGCGTACGCAGGCCATGCGGTCAAAGACAGGGCAAGCGCGCCATTGAGCAGACCTGGGCCGAGAATCGCCACGAACGCCAGGGCCATGACCAACTGCGGGAAGGCCATGACCACATCGGTCAGGCGCATCAGGATTCGCTCCGCCCAACCGCCGTAAAAGCCGGCAGTCACCCCAATCAGCACACCGATGGGCAAAGTCAGCAGCAATACCAGTGACACCAGCAGCAAGGTCGGCCGTGTGCCGTACAGCAACCGGGTAAACAGATCCCGGCCAAACGCATCGGTGCCCAGCCAGTGAGCTGCCGACGGCGGCAGCAAACGCTCCTGAATGTTTTGCGCATTCGGATCAAAAACACTCAGCAATGGCGCAAACAATGCCACCAGCAGCAATACGCCAATGATCGACGCGCCTGCCAGCAATGCAGGTGAGCGACGCCACCCGCTGCGCGCCAGAACGCTGTCGAACGCGATGGAAACACTCATGACACACTCCGCGTACGTGGATCGATCATGCCTGCCAGTACATCGGCTATCCCGTTGATCACCACAAAGCACAGGCCGATCAGCAGCGTGCTGCCTAGAATGGCGGGCACGTCACCGGCAAACAACGCAGTGGTCAGATAGCGGCCGATACCGGGCCAGGCAAAGACTGTTTCGGTGAGAATGGAACCTTCCAGCAGGGCGGCATAAGACAGCGCCACAACGATGACCAGTGTTCCGGCGACGTTCGGCAAGACATGGCGCAACAACACGCGACCACGCCCGGCACCTTTGGCCAGCGCAGTCACCACGTACTCTTTGCCCATCTCGCCGAGCAATGCAGAGCGTGTCATCCGGCAAATGCCGGCCATGGAATAAAACGCCAGCACCAGAACCGGCAAGACCAGATGACCAAACGCATTGGCCAACGCGCTTGAGTCACCAGAACGCCAGGTGTCCCACAGCATCAAGCCGCTGGGAAATTCCAGGGTATACAGAAACACATCGTCCAGCCGCCCGGGGCCGCCCGCCCATTGCAGCCTGGCGTAGAACAACAGCAGCATCAGCAAGCCGAGCCAGAATATCGGCACCGAATAACCGATCAGCGAAAACAGCCTGACCAGAGCATCGACCCAGCCACCCGGTCGCCATGCCGCCAGCAGCCCGAGTGACAAGCCAAGGCTGCTGCCAAGCAGAATCGCCAGAGTGGCAAGCTCAAGCGTGGCAGGCAACGCACGGCTCAACCCGTCCAGCACTGGCTGCCCGGAGGTGATGGAAACACCCAGATCGCCCTGTCGCAGGTTGTTCAGATAGTGACCAAAGCGCGACGGCCACGGCTGATCAAGCCCCAGATCAATGCGCACCTGAGCCAGTAACGACTCGCTGGCGTGGTCCCCGGCAATCCGCAGCGCCGGATCGACCGGCGACAGGGTGGTCAGCAGGAACGTGAACAACAGCAAGCCGAACAGCGTGACCGCCAGCGACAACACCCCGCTGACGGCCACTTTCATTCTGCGTGACGCCCCTGCCCTCACTTGCTTTTGCTCACCTGATCGAAATACGGCAGAGAAACAGTGATGTTCTGCAGCACGCCCTCTACGCCGTCATGCACCGCCACCTGATTCTGACCTTGCAATGCCACGACAAAGGGCGAGCTCTCTTGCACGGTCTTCTGCAAATGGGTGTACAGGGCGATACGTTTTTGCGGATCACCTTCGGCTGCAGCGGCGCGGGTTTCCTGGCTCAGTTGCGGGATGTCCCACTGAGTGCGCCAGGCAATGGTTTTCGGCCCGTTGGCGACGTTATATGTGAAGGCGCTGGCGTTGGAGTGAGGGTCCAGATAATCCATCCCCCAGTAGGTGAAGATCAGTTGAAAGTCACGGGCGCGCATTTTCGCCAGCACCTCGCTTTCCACCAGCGGACGCACTGAAATCTCTATGCCGGCCTTGGCAAAACTGGCTTGCAGCGCCTGAGCGATGTCGGTGTAAGGAGGCTGATTGAACACATTGAGTTCGATTTTCGTGCCTTCGGCGATACCACCGGCCTTCAAGGCGGCCTTGGCTTTATCGACGTCCAGCTTGAACGGCGTGTCGCCCAACGAACCTGAAACACCCGCCGGGAGGAATGCCTGATGAACGCTGTACTGGTTTTTCAACAGGTCTTTGGAGAGGCTCTGATAATCAACCAGCCAGCGGGCCGCCTCCCAGAACGCCGGGTTCTTCAGTGCCGGCACCTGCGTGTTGCCGCTGTTGATGGCCAGGTAATAAATCATCGAGGACGGGAAGCGCTGTACGCTGACGCCCTTCTGCTTCTCCAGCGCGCTGAACTGGTCTGCGCCTAAGTCGAACGCCAGGTCTGCATCGCCCTGCACCACCAGCAGACGTCGGGTCGCCGGGTCAGTGACATTCTTGAGAATCACCGTCTTCAACTTGGGGGCTTTGGTTGCATGAGGGTTGGCCTGAAGTACCAGAGCCTCGTGTGGCACGTAAGTGCGCAGGGCATAAGAACCTGTGCCCGCCGAATGGTTTTTCAGCCAGCCGTTCCCCAGATCGCCGGCTTGCGCATGCTTGCCGACCTCAACTCCATCAACAATGAACCCCACCGGCGTCGCGGACAGAATGCTCAAGGCAAAGGAACTGCCTACCGCCGCTGGCCAGGAAATCTTCACGTGCGTGTCATCTACGCGGGTCAGGAAACTGTCGACGTTTTCCGCCGTCCAGCCCAACTCACCGAGGATGAAGGCCGGGGACTTGTTTAGTTTGACCACGCGGCTCAACGAGTAAATGACGTCGTCAGGACGCACCCCGTTGCCCGAGGCAAATTTGGCACCGTTACGCAGTTCGAATACCAGGCTCTTGTCGTCATCGCCCGCCTTCCAGCTGGATGCCAACGCAGGGACCAGAACAGAGGGGTTCTGCCGGTCCGGCTCAAGCAGGCGCTGGTAGATATTGGCCAGGGTATTGGTCGCGGTAATTTCAAAACTTTCGGCAGGATCGAGGCTGGCAATGTCATCGATCGAACGCGCCACCACCAGCGTATCCGGGGGCGTCGCTGCCCAGGCTGAACCGCTGAGTGTGATTGCAATTGCCAGAGCCGTCGGTCGCCGCATCGTGAATTCCCTTATGAGCTTGAGTTATGGGAAGCGACGATATATCGCATTTGCGAATATAAAAAAGACTGTTTCGTCATTAACTTAGAACGTTTTTTGGGAGGGGTTGTGAGATTGCCTAAGGGAGGCGACGGAGGTGAATAAGGCACTTTTACCAGGGAATGCAGCGACGTTGCGGCTTGGGGAGGAATGCGCAAGAGGTTGCGCAATCAACGCTCACGCTAGATCGCCCAAGCGCTTGTGAGCCTCGTGTCACGGCGTGTTGAAGCGTTACGCAACATCGCGTAAACGCACGCAGAATCTTGCGCAGGTTTTGGTGAGTTTTCGACTGAAAAAACATGCTCTCGCCCTGTCTTCTACTCAAGCCATTGATTTATATGAATAAATAATACTTGGCATTGTTCTTGTTATCTCTCACGCCATTCAGCGGGCACAACTGCCCTCTTTTGCGGAGAGATCTCGGCATGCTTGCATCGGCGTACCAGTCCCGTTTCAGCCTGAGCCTTGACGGCATCGATCACCGACGCCAGAACAAGGAGTTCTTACAATGACCACCGGCAGACTGAGCGATGGCCCTTCCTGCGAAATGGACAAACTGATTGTCCAGATCGTGGGCAAAAAGTATTCGGACCAGCAGCAGGTTTTGCTGCTCGATTCTGATGGAGCCCGTATCTATCCACCCAAATCGGAAGCGCTGGACAGGGAGCTGTTCAGCAGCGCACTTAAGGTCTGGGATTACATCGAGGGCACGCACCTTCATCTGCAGATCGCGACCCTTGAAGGCGAGCCGATTCGCCTGCCGTTGCTCAGCGCCACCAAAGTCACGCCGCGACAGGCCGATGAGCAGTTCAACCAGATCGTTCCGGTGTTGCCGTTCGTGGCATTGCCCGGTTCGAAAACGGTGGACGACCTGGGCACACCAGTGCTGGCCCGTGCGGGTTACGTGTACATTTTTTATCAGGAGCAACTGTGGCGCGAGCTGGAGATTCAGGTCAGCGAAACCGGCAACACGTACCACGACATCGACGTGGCCCGGTATCGCCAGCGAGGCGGTTTTTTACCCGACGAACGTAAAGCCACTAGCGTGGCGCTTGAGGACATCTGGCTGCCGGCACGCTGGAACAATCGGCCTGTACA
>NZ_JARVSI010000017.1:0-54264 GCF_030209255.1 Pseudomonas sp. CFBP2511
AAGTGGGGCGAATTATAGACACATCACAGAGGGCGTCAACCGTTAATTTCAAAAAACCTGAAATTAACCGTTAGCGCCGTAGCTATATAGAGAAGCGCTTTAAAAACACTCTTTTATATAGCTACAGCACACCTGCGGCTCGCAGCGATGCAACCTCATCACCGCCCAAACCGAGAAGCTCCTCCAGTACCACAGCTGTATGTTCGCCCAGCATAGGCGGCGCCCTACGGTATTCAACGGGCGTCTCGGACAAACGAATCGGGCTGGCGACCTGCGGGACCTTGCCACCCAGTGCATGGGGCAGCTCAATCGCCAACCCGCGTGCCACAACTTGCGGATCGGCAAACACCTTGGCCAGATCATTGACCGGGGCGCACGGCACACCCACAGCCTCCAGTACGGCCACCCACTGAGCGGTCGCCTTGAAAACCGTCACCTGCCGAATCAGCGGGATCAGTTCAGCACGATGAGCCACTCGCAGCGTGTTGGTCAGAAAACGCGGATCATCTGCCCACTGCGACTGCCCCGCCACTTCGGCAAACTTCCTGAACTGACTGTCGTTACCCACCGTAAGGATAAGGTCGCCATCGGCAGTCGGAAAACTCTGATAGGGCACGATATTGGGATGGGCATTGCCCAGACGCTCTGGTGCGACCCCGGTAGTCAGGTAGTTCATGGCCTGATTGGCCAGGCAGGCCACCTGCACGTCCAGCAACGCCATATCAATATGCTGCCCTACATCGCTTTGATCGCGATGAGCCAGAGCTGCAAGGATTGCGGTCGTTGAATACAGGCCGGTCAGAATGTCGGTCAGCGCGACGCCGACCTTCACCGGACCTGCACCTTCCTCGCCCTCCGGCAAACCGGTAAGGCTCATCAGACCGCCAAGCGCCTGAATCATGAAGTCGTAACCCGGACGAGTCGCATATGGACCGCTTTGACCGAAACCGGTAATGGAGCAATAGATCAGTCGGGGGTTGATTGCCTTGAGCGACGCATAATCCAGCCCGTAAGCCGCCAACCCACCAACCTTGAAGTTTTCTATGACGATATCGGACTTCGCCGCCAGCTCCCTGACCAGCTTCTGCCCTTCAGGTCGCGTGAAGTCGATGGTGACCGACTGCTTGTTACGATTGGCCGACAGGTAATAAGCCGCCTCACTGGTGTTATGCCCGGCCGCATCCTTAAGAAACGGAGGCCCCCAGGCGCGAGTGTCATCGCCACAGCCCGGACGCTCGACCTTGATGACGTCAGCGCCCAGATCAGCAAGGATCTGCCCGGCCCAGGGTCCGGCCAGAACACGCGAAAGATCGAGCACTCTTATATGTGAAAGCGCACCCATGATCAGCCCTCCTTAATAGAAAGCCTGAATACCGGTCTGCGCTCGCCCCAGGATCAACGCATGAACGTCATGCGTCCCTTCATACGTATTCACCACTTCCAGATTGACCAGATGGCGCGCAATGCCGAATTCGTCGGAAATCCCGTTCCCGCCCAGCATGTCGCGAGCCATGCGCGCGATATCCAGAGATTTGCCGCAGGAGTTGCGCTTCATGATCGAGGTGATTTCCACCGCCGCAATGCCTTCGTCTTTCATACGCCCCAATCGCAGACAGCCTTGCAGCGCCAGGGTGATCTCGGTCTGCATGTCTGCGAGCTTTTTCTGGATCAACTGATTGGCTGCCAGCGGACGGCCAAACTGCTGACGATCAAGGGTGTATTGCCGAGCGGTGTGCCAGCAGAATTCAGCCGCACCCAGCGCACCCCAGGAAATACCGTAGCGTGCCGAATTAAGGCAGGTAAAAGGACCTTTGAGACCGCGCACGTCCGGGAAGATGTTTTCTTCGGGCACGAACACATTGTCCATGACGATCTCGCCGGTGATTGACGCGCGCAAACCGACCTTGCCATGAATGACCGGAGCACTCAGCCCCGCCCAGCCTTTTTCAAGAACGAAACCGCGAATATCACCAGCGTCGTCCTTGGCCCACACCACGAACACGTCCGCGATCGGACTGTTGGTGATCCACATCTTGCTGCCGCTCAGGCGATAACCGCCTTCGACACTCCTTGCCCGGGTGATCATCGCGCCAGGGTCGGAGCCGTGATTGGGCTCGGCTAGGCCAAAGCAGCCGATCCACTCGCCAGACGCCAGTTTGGGCAGGTATTTCTCTTTCTGGGCCTGCGTGCCGAATTCATTGATCGGCACCATGACCAGTGAGGACTGCACACTCATCATCGAACGATAGCCCGAGTCAACGCGCTCTACTTCGCGGGCGATTAGCCCGTAACAGACGTAATTCAAGCCACTGCCGCCGAACTCTTCAGGGATGGTCGCACCCAGCAGCCCCACTTCACCCATCTCGCGAAAGATGTCCGGGTCGGTTTTCTCGTGACGAAACGCTTCCAGCACACGCGGCGCAAGCTTGCCCTGGGCGAACTGCTCGGCAGTGTCGCGAACCATGCGCTCTTCTTCAGAAAGCTGTTGATCCAGCAACAATGGGTCGATCCAGTTAAAGCTCGCTTTACCGCTCATGTCTGTTCCTCACGCTCAGCTGAAAAATCCTGTAACGATCCTAGCCCCGGCTTACCCCTGCGACAATCGAGGTTTTATCAAGGCACTGTGCTAATTTCTCACTCCGAAGTTCGGTTAATGGCCCCACAACAAAAAGATCAGTGAGAAGAAAGTACATGAGACGCAAAATACCCAGTACAACCGCCCTGGTGAGTTTTGAGGCAGCCGCGCGCCATGAGAGCTTCACCAAAGCCGCGCATGAACTTTCCCTCACGCAGGGCGCCGTTTGCCGGCAGATAGGCGGGCTGGAAGAGTTCCTCGGCATAGAACTGTTCCGACGCTCCAGGCGGGGCGTAAAGCTTACAGAAGCAGGGCTTTCCTACAGCCGCCGTGTTGCCCAGCAGCTGGACGCCGTCGAACGGGACACCCTTTCGGTCATGGGCGAACAAGGCGCGCATGCCATCGAGCTGGCCGTAGTCCCCACCTTCGGCACCCAATGGCTATTGCCGCGTCTGAAAGACTTTCAGCACAAGCACCCTGATGTCACGGTTCATCTGACCAACCGCACGCGCCCGTTTCTGTTCGCCGACACCGACTTCGATGCCGCCATCTATTTTGGCGACGCCGACTGGTCCGGCACCCAGTCACACAGGCTGATGGGCGAAAACTCATTGCCGGTGTGCAGCCCTTCATTCCTGGGCGGGCGAGGCAGCCTCAAGGCCAGCGAGCTGGCCGAGCTGCCGCTGCTTCAACAGACCACCCGCCCCTATGCGTGGCGCCAATGGTTCAACGCGCAGAACCTGAACGTTGCCCGCGACATGACCGGCCCTCGCTACGAGCTGTTCTCGATGCTGGCGCAGGCAGCCATGCACGACATGGGCGTGGCGCTGATCCCGCCCTTTCTCATCCAGCGTGAACTGCACGAAAAACGCTTGGTGATCGCCAGCACCAGCGCCCTGCCCAGCAACAAGGCTTATCACTTGATGATCCCCGAGCGAAAAGTAGAGTCTGCTTCATTGACCGCATTTCGCGACTGGCTGGTCGATCAGGCCCATGATTACTCACTGCCGCAAGACAAAGAACACACACTCGCTTAAAGGTAGTGATATGCCAAATCCCCCTACATATATAACCTTATGTCGCATAGGGACAACTCGCTAAAAAGCTCGATAATCGAACTAGCCCCTCAATATTTACGGGGTTATTCCATTGATTTCAGCTTGGTCCCCGGCGTTTTTCGAAAAAAAGTTTTATCACCTGTATTTTTTGTGGATTAACGCTCAAACACCCGCAGCCAAAGCGCTTCACGGGAATACTGCGACAATAAGTCACAGCGTGACTTGTAGTTCATCTATAGTTTCGTTACAGAATATATTGATGCTTGGAAACATCGCCTGCAAAATGCCCCGCGCCTGCTCGAAAGGGCGCGTTGATTGACCGTTCCAGACGCACCAGCCAGACGCACCAACCGTAGTGCCCTGGCCTACCTACAAACGATAAAAAATCGCGCAGGAGATTTGTCGTGCACATTGGTGTTCCTCTCGAAACGCAAGCGGGCGAAACCAGGGTGGCTGCCACCCCGGAAACTATCAAAAAGCTGATCAGCCAAGGACACAGGATCACCGTGCAGCGCGGCGCCGGTATTCAGGCCAGCGTTCCAGACAGCGCTTTTGAGGCCGCAGGCGCGGTCATAGGTGAGGCGAGCGAAGCGTTTGCAGGTGAGCTGATCCTCAAGGTCGTCGCGCCGAACGATAACGAGTTAGCACTGATAAACAGCGGCTCGGTGGTCATCGGCATGCTCAACCCGTTCAACAACGAGCTGATCGGCAAGATGGCCGATCGCGGCGTCACCGCTTTCGCCCTGGAAGCCGCGCCACGCACCTCCCGCGCCCAGAGCCTCGATGTGCTGTCTTCGCAAGCCAACATTGCCGGCTACAAAGCCGTGCTGCTCGCCGCGCACCACTACCCGCGCTTCATGCCGATGCTGATGACCGCAGCTGGCACCGTCAAAGCGGCACGCGTGCTGATACTCGGCGCAGGTGTCGCAGGCCTGCAGGCCATTGCTACTGCCAAACGGCTGGGTGCAGTGGTGGAAGGCTCCGACGTGAGGCCGGCAGTCAAAGAGCAGATCGAATCGCTCGGCGCAAAATTCATTGATGTGCCATACGAGACCGATGAAGAGCACGAGTGCGCCGAAGGGGTCGGCGGTTATGCCCGGCCAATGCCCGCCAGCTGGATGCAGCGCCAGGCCGCAGCCGTTCACGAGCGGGCCAGGCTGGCGGACATCATTATTACTACCGCCCTGATCCCCGGCCGCAAGGCACCGGTGCTGCTCAGCGCCGAAACCGTGGCGCAGATGAAGCCCGGCTCGGTAGTGATCGACCTGGCGGCTGCACAAGGCGGCAATTGCCCGCTGACGGTGGCGGATGAGGTTGTCGTCGCGCACGGCGTCACCCTAATCGGGCACACCAACCTGCCCGCACTGGTCGCCGCCGATGCATCCGCGCTGTACGCCCGCAACCTGCTGGACTTCATAAAGCTGCTGTTCGACAAAGACGGCACATTCTCGATCAACCTTGAAGACGACATCGTCGCCGCGTGCCTGATGTGCCGCGACGGTCAAGTCGTACGCAAAAACGGCTGAGGACACACCCATGGAAGAGCTGATCTCCCCCGGCGTCTATAACCTGATCATCTTCGTGCTGGCCATCTATGTCGGCTACCACGTGGTCTGGAACGTCACGCCTGCGCTGCACACGCCCTTGATGGCCGTTACCAACGCGATCTCTGCCATCGTGATTGTCGGCGCCATGCTCGCCGCTGCCCTCACTGTCACGCCGCTGGGCAAGACCATGGGCACGCTGGCCGTCGCGCTGGCTGCAGTGAATGTGTTTGGCGGTTTTCTGGTCACGCGGCGAATGCTGGAGATGTTCAGGAAAAAGGCACCCAAAGCGAAAGACGAGGCGCCAAAGTCATGAGCATGAATCTGGTCACGCTGCTGTATCTGATTGCATCGATCTGTTTCATCCAGGCACTCAAAGGCCTGTCACACCCGACCACCTCCCGCCGCGGCAACCTGTTCGGCATGCTCGGCATGGGTCTGGCGGTTATCACCACGATAGGCCTGGTGTTCAAACTGGCAGCCCTTTCCAGCGCTGAAGGCACTAGCGCCGGCATTGGCTACATCGTGGTCGGCCTGCTGGTAGGCGGAACCGCCGGCTCGATCATGGCAAAACGTGTCGAAATGACCAAAATGCCGGAGCTGGTAGCGTTCATGCACAGCATGATCGGCCTGGCGGCGGTGTTCATTGCCATTGCCGCTGTGGTCGAGCCCCAGTCACTGGGCATCGTTCAGCACTTGGGCGACGCTATCCCGGCGGGCAACCGTCTGGAGCTTTTCCTCGGTGCGGCCATTGGCGCGGTCACGTTCTCGGGTTCGGTGATCGCCTTCGGCAAACTGTCGGGCAAGTACAAGTTCCGGCTGTTTCAGGGTGCACCGGTACAGTTTGCCGGGCAGCACAAGCTCAACCTGGCGCTCGGCCTGGCCACGCTGTTCTTTGGCCTGACTTTCATGTTCACCGGCAGCCTCACAGCCTTTGCGATCATGCTTGCCCTTGCGTTCGTGATCGGCGTGCTGCTGATCATCCCGATTGGCGGCGCCGACATGCCGGTCGTGGTCTCGATGCTCAACAGTTATTCAGGCTGGGCAGCGGCGGGTATCGGCTTTTCGCTGAACAACTCGATGCTGATCATCGCCGGCTCGCTGGTGGGTTCTTCTGGCGCGATCCTGTCTTACATCATGTGCAAGGCGATGAACCGCTCGTTCTTCAACGTGATCGGCGGCGGCTTCGGTGGCGCAACGGATTCGGCAGGGCCTGCAGGCGCCAAGGAAGCGCGCCCGGTGAAGTCCGGCTCGGCAGACGATGCAACCTTCCTGCTGACCAATGCCGACACCGTGATCATCGTGCCGGGTTACGGCTTGGCTGTGGCTCGCGCGCAGCATGCCCTCAAGGAGCTGACAGAAAAGCTTGTGCACCGTGGCGTCACCGTCAAGTACGCCATTCACCCGGTTGCCGGGCGTATGCCGGGGCACATGAACGTACTGCTGGCCGAAGCGGAAGTGCCTTACGACCAGGTGTTCGAGATGGACGACATCAACTCCGAGTTTGGCCAGGCTGACGTGGTTTTGGTGCTCGGTGCCAACGACGTGGTCAACCCGGCCGCCAAGAACGATCCGAAATCGCCCATTGCCGGGATGCCGATTCTGGAAGCCTTCAAGGCCAAAACCATCATCGTCAACAAGCGCTCGATGGCCAGTGGTTACGCAGGACTGGATAACGAGCTGTTCTATCTGGATAAAACCATGATGGTGTTCGGAGACGCCAAAAAGGTGATCGAGGACATGGTGAAGGCTGTGGAAAACGCCTAGCCTGACCCTGCTTCAGCACAGCCCCGGCTCGCTTGGCGACCGGGGCTTTTTACATTTCGCGTAACAGTGTTTTGCGCTAAAGCCGCCCATTAGAGCCCTTAAATGCGACCTTGGTAGCGGGACGAACAAGGCCCGGTTCTCTAGACTTGTCGCTCGCTTCTATCTACGAGACAGATCCCATGTACCGTGACCGTATCCGCCTGCCCTCCCTGATGAGCAAGGTTATGAGCGCAGCCGATGCTGCTGCATTGATTGAAGACGGCATGACCGTCGGCATGAGCGGCTTCACCCGCGCAGGCGAAGCCAAGGCCGTGCCGCATGCGCTGGCCGAGCGCGCCAAGGTGACACCGCTGAAAATCAGCCTGATGACGGGTGCCAGCCTGGGCAATGACCTGGACAAGCAACTGACCGAATCCGGCGTGCTGTCCCGGCGCATGCCGTTTCAGGTCGACAGCACTCTGCGCAAGGCGATCAACAACGGCACGGTGATGTTCATCGACCAGCATTTGTCCGATACCGTCGAGTTGTTGCGCAATCGGCAGATCAAGGCCGTGGACCTGGCGGTGATCGAGTGTGTGGCAATTACCGAGGAAGGCCACCTGGTGCTGAGCACCTCCGTTGGCAACTCGGCCAGTTTCGCTATTCTGGCCAAACAGGTCATCGTGGAAATCAACCTGTCCCAGCCTCTGGAGCTGGAAGGCCTGCATGACATCTATATACCCAGCTACCGGCCGACGCGCCTGCCGATCCCGGTGCTGGAAGCCGATTCGCGCATCGGCAGCCATGCGGTGAAGATCGACCCGGCGAAGATCGTCGGCATCGTTATCAGCAACCAGCCTGACTCGCCTTCCACCGTCACGCCACCTGACGCAGACACTCAGGCCATCGCCAACCACCTGGTGGAGTTCTTCAAGAAGGAGGTGCGCGAAGACCGGCTCACCGACAAACTGATGCCCCTGCAGGCGGGCATTGGCAACATCGCCAACGCAGTCATGCATGGCCTGCTGGAATCGCCATTCACTGACCTGACCATGTATTCCGAAGTATTGCAGGACTCGACATTCGACCTGTTCGACGCCGGCAAACTGACATTTGCTTCCGGCAGCTCCATGACCCTGTCAGCGGCCAAACACGCCGAAGTATTTGCCGACTTCAACCGCTATAAATCCAGGCTGGTGCTGCGCCCGCAGGAAATATCCAATCACCCCGAAGTCATCCGGCGCCTGGGGATTATCGGGATCAATACCGCGCTGGAGTTCGATCTGTACGGCAACGTCAACTCCACCCACATCTGTGGCACGCGGATGATGAACGGCATTGGCGGCTCTGGGGATTTTTCGCGCAACGCGCACCTGGCGATATTCGTCACCAAGTCGATTGCCAAGGGCGGTGCCATTTCCAGCGTTGTGCCGATGGTCAGCCATGTCGACCACACCGAGCATGACGTCGACATTCTGGTGACCGAGCAGGGGCTGGCCGATTTACGCGGGCTGGCACCTCGCGAGCGGGCGCGGGTGATCATCGATAACTGCGTACATGCTGATTATCGCGATGCGTTGAACGCCTATTTCGACGCCGCCTGCGCGCTGGGCGGGCATACGCCGCACATCCTTCGGGAAGCACTGAGTTGGCACATCAACCTGGAAGAAACCGGGCGCATGCTGCCGACCTGAACAGGACAGTTGGAAGTGATCGAGACCTTTGCTTGATCACTTCCTGGTGCTGCTGAGCGGTATCCGAGAAAACTGTACTTCTGTACCGGTCATAAAACTGCCTTAAAACACCAAAATCACCACAATCGAGCATAAAACGCACTGGATTGGTGCCGACCGGTACAGTTGCCCCATTTATGAACAAAACAGTGCCCGATCACAGTTAACTGAACCCTCACAATACAGCTGAACTGTGTCTATCGAAGCTGGACGCGTACGAGGAAAATGGGCACCAGTCAAGCAACTCACTAATCCCGCCACAAGCGGAAGGAAGTCACACCATGGAACGTACAATCAGTTCCGATCTGTTCAGCGAAAGCACCGTCAACACTGCAAAAGCTTCTTTGCCTCTGCGCGTATTCGCCAACCTGATGCTCTGGCAGCGTCGCTTGTCCAGCCGCCATCAACTGGCTCGCCTGGATTCCCGTCTGCTGGCTGACGCCGGTATCAGCGAATCCCAGCGTTACGAAGAGCTGAGCAAGCCGTTCTGGCGCTAATTTAGCGCTCGCTGGTCCCAGACCTCCAAAGGTCTCCCACCAGCACCCCGAATTGCTTCATACAAAACCCGTCTCAGGCAACCGAGGCGGGTTTTGTCGTTTCAGGCTTACAATACAGGCTGATTCCCAAGCAGCAGTACAGTTTTAGTTATGTCAAAAATAAGCCTGTACAGTTACCAAATATCGCATGTTAGATGACAACAGGCCGTCGACCGCCATGACAAGCGCGGTACCGCTGGGATAATCTAGCGCTCTACCCAAGCCCTTTGGCTTCGCAAGCAGCCTATGCCCTTTTGTCCACGATGGAATTCGATCATGTCTCTGCTACGTACCCTTGGCGCTGCCATCCTGTTGACCGCAGCAGCAGGCGCCAACGCCTCAAGCTTCATCGTGACCACTGACGCGGTGGTCGATGCAGTCAACGCGGCGACCCGCGCCACCTCCAAAGTGTCATCGTCTCTCAAGGACGACAAGATCGTTCTGGCCGCGCGTGAAGATGCAGCCAGCTTCGTGGCCAGCTCCGGCGAGATTCGCGGCGCTCGCCTTGAAGGCGCACTGCAGCACATCCGCCAACAGTTGCCTGAACTGCAAGCCACCGACAACCAGCTGGCGCAGGCCATTCTGGCCATCTGACACATAACGCCCCGGCCACGTGTCGGGGTAGCCCGTGCCAGAGCATTGCGCTAGCCTTGAGGCCTGTTTTGCCGGTTCGTGAAAGCCATGCGTTTACTGCACCTTCTGTTTATCGCACCCATTGCCAGCCTGGCCGTTGTCAGTCAGGTTCAAGCGTTCGATACGACCACACAAAGCCTGGTCATCACCGGCTATGTCACCAGTCAGGTCACAACGGCACCGTTCGATAACAAGCTGATCATCGCGGCACGGGACGACGCTGCAGCGTTTGTCGCCAGTGGTGGAGCAATGCGCGGTGCGAGGCTTGAATCGGCCTTGCTCGCTCTGCGCCAGGCAAATGCAAAACTTCATGCCAGCGACCTTGAACTGGCGCAGGCAATCCTCGTCCAATAGCCACTTTCCCCTCTTTGCGTAACTGGAGACGTCACTACATGCGTACCCCGCTGATTGCTGCTGCTTCACTTGGCCTGCTGTTGCTGGCCGATCTTGCCCAGGCTCAGACCGTTGTGGCCACGAGCAACATCATCGTTCGCGCGTTCGGCCGTACCATCGACTTTACCTCGGACACCACCACGTCGATCCGTGATTCCAAGGTTGTCATCCAGGCCAAGGACGATGCCGCCAGCTACGTTGCCAGCGGCGGCGACATTCACGGAGCCCAGCTCGACGCAGCCTTCGATACGCTGCGTACTCGCGTGCCGGAAGCGCGCGGTGCCAGCGACCAGACCCTGGCTGAAGCAATCCTCGCATTGTGAGGCGGTTTCGCGCCTGGCTGCTTGCTGGCGCGCTGTCGCTGGTCGGGACACCTGCCTTTGCCAGCCTGAAGCTGGAACTGCAGGCCGATGGCCTCAGCGCCGCCCAACAGCAAGCCAGCCAGACGCTGCTCGACGAAGCCATGCAGGCGCTGCCGCCCAGCTTCGTCGAGACGCTGGACCGCACCGTCGAGGTGAGCTGGTCCGGTGACATGCCGCAAAACGCCTATGGCCAGGCTGCCGGCCCTTATCAGCTGTACCTCAACAGCCATTTGCTGGCTGCGTTGACCGACGGCTCGGCTGCCACAGCCCAGACAGGCCGCCCGCATGGCACGGTTCGCCGGGAAATGCTCGCCACCGTCCTGCATGAACTGACCCACGTGTACGACCGCGCTCGTCTGTGGTCACCCACCGAGAAGGCGGCTATTTTCCGCTGCGCCTCGCGCAACAGTTCGCTGGGCAAGATCGGCCTGCCCGACAGCTGTCGCGGTCAGACCGAACGACGCTTCACCCTGAGCGACGATCCGCGCCTGCTGGACCTCGCCGGCTGGCAGCAATATGTCGGACGCCGCGGTGAACGCGAAGAACATAACGGCCAGGTCGCGCGCAGCCCGGACATTTACGAAACCACCAGCCCGCTGGAATTCGTGGCCGTCAATATGGAGTATTTTCTCCTCGACCCGGCCTACGCCTGCCGTCGCCCCGCGCTGTATGCCTATTACAAGCAGCGCTTCGGCTGGGCACCTGCGGCACGCGATGAGTGCCCGACGTATTACCCGTACCTGAACGCCGGCAGCGACTTCGGCCGAGAGCCCTTGGGCAAGCTGGACCCGGAGCGGGTCTATGCGGTCGATTACCTGCTGGCCGAGGCGAACCAGAACTGGGCAAGCCGCTGGGGTCACAGCATGTTGCGGCTGGTGATCTGCAAACCCGGTCGCCCGCGCGGCCCGGATTGCCGACTGGACCTCGACCAGCATCTGGTCCTGTCTTACCGGGCGTTTGTCGGCGACGTGCAGCTCTCGAGCTGGGATGGCCTGATGGGTGCGTACCCGTCACGGCTGTTTGTCCTGCCGCTTGCTCAGGTCATTGATGAATACACCAAGACCGAACTGCGCAGCCTGGCATCGGTGCCGATCACGCTGTCCCGCCCGGAGATCGAAGGGCTGGTTCAGCATGCTGCCGAGATGCACTGGAGCTACGACGGCAACTACTACTTTCTCTCGAACAACTGCGCGGTTGAAAACCTCAAACTGTTGCGCAGCGGCACGCACAATCCCAAGCTGGTCGGCCTGGACAGCATTCTGCCCAACGGTTTGCTTGAAGTGCTTAAAGGCCGTGGGCTGGCGGATACCAGCGTGCTGGACGACCCCAAGGAAGCGCTGCGTCTGGGCTATCGATTCGACTCCTACCGCGATCGTTATCAGGCGATGTTCGAGGTATTGAAGAAATACCTGCCGATCAAGCAGAACACCGTCGAAGAATGGATGACCCTGCCCGCCAGCGAACGCAGCCAATGGTTCGAGAAGGCTGACCTGCGCACCAGTGCCGCCATCCTGCTACTGGAACAGGCGAGCCTGCGTCGGCAATTGCTGCTGGCACAGGATGAAGTCAAGCA
This sequence comes from Pseudomonas sp. CFBP2511, assembly GCF_030209255.1. Taxonomy (NCBI): domain Bacteria; kingdom Pseudomonadati; phylum Pseudomonadota; class Gammaproteobacteria; order Pseudomonadales; family Pseudomonadaceae; genus Pseudomonas; species Pseudomonas sp. CFBP2511. The sequence continues at coordinate 12,154 of NZ_JARVSI010000017.1, forward strand.
ACGCTATCTGGGCGCACGGCAGTTGAACGACGGCAGGGTTTCCAAGGCAACCACGACGCTGCAGGAGATTCTTGCCAGCAGCGGCTTTCTGAGTCGCCCTGCCGAGCTGCTGGGCAGCGATGGTTATGGCTTGCCGCAGGCCAGTGAATGGCAGCGTCTTGAGGCAGAAAGCAGTCAGCGCCAGAAACAGCTCAAGCGCCTGACCGGCGATCTCGACAAGGAAGTGCGCGCATTGCTGGAGCCTGAACGGGCCAAGGAAATCGCAGCCAACGAAAACAATCTGAAACAGATGGGCGAACACCTTCGCGCGCTGCACAAAGCAGCAGGCGGTCTGCAACTGCCTTGATCAGGCTGCTTTCTTTTTCGGCTTGAGGTACTTGGTAAGGCCCTGGAACCAGATTACCAAGGCCGGGTTGCCCTTGATCTGAATGTCCTTGTCCTGAACGCCCCTCATGAACGCCAACTGCTTGTTTTTTGCCTGAAGTGTGGCAAAACCGAACGCTGCGTCACGAAACGCGATGGCAAAGGCAGGCTCTGCCACTACACCGCTCGCTGTGCGAATGCGTTGATCCTGAACCACGAAATGGCGCGCAATCCTGCCGTCTATGGTCTGCAACTGAAAGGTAAGGTTCTTGCCAGCCAACTGCTGCTGGAAATCAGGATTGTCTCTACTGGCGCGGGCCATCATTCGGCCCAGCATCCAAAGAAGAAAGCGAAATTTCATACAGTTCCTCGGCGTGAACCAGACCCTGTCATCAGAGCCCGGGTGGCTAGTACAGTGTAGTAGGTTGAAGGGAAAAGCCTGCAAGGAAAGATCTATTTCGACGAAGATCGGTACATAAACCTTAATCCACAACCAGGTGCTGCTCCGCATGGAAAGCAGCACCGTCGCCTAATCAGCGAATGCTGCTGATGCTGCCCTTGCTGCCCGTTACCTTCACGTTGACCTTCTTGAAGATGAAGTAGTCCTGAACGCTGACTTCATAACGTGGTGCCACGATCAGATCGGCACCCGAGGAATTGACTGCCTTGTAGGCAGCAGCCGCCTTGGCGGTCGATACAGGGTCAGGCAGCGCCAGCCCAAGACCACCGCCACCACTCGCGCCGCCGTAGGTCACGCCATCGGCAAAATGGTTGTCGCCACCGAAACTCAGGAAGTTGAACAGCACATTGGTGGAGGACTCACCGGTGATGGTGCCGCCGACCTTGACGTCCGCTTTAAGGTCGGTTTTGACCGTGCCTTCCAGCGGTGCGCTTGGCTGGCTGACGTTGTAGCTCACGCAACCACTGGTGGTGGCGATCAGCGCCGCAACAGCAGCAGACATCCATAGCTTCTTCATTCGAGATTTCCCAAGAGTAATTTTAAGGGGTGCAGCAGGAGCGGCACTCTAGGGGAATGCGAAACAAGAAAATGTCAGGCAAATGCCAGTGTTCAGGAAGGCTGCTGTACAAAATTCAGTAGGATTATTCTCACCACAGGCGCTCGCGCCTGAACCGTACGACACGCCAGATGCAAAAACGGGCACGCCAACTGAATGGTGTGCCCGCATTTCAGTAACGCGCCTCCCGCCGAGGCGCGCGACCAGGTATCAAGGGTTGACGCTGTCTTTCAGGGCTTTCCCCGGTTTGAAGGCTACGGTGTTGCTTGCCTTGATTTTTACTGGCTCTCCGGTCTGTGGGTTCTTGCCAGTCCGGGCGCCGCGATGGCGTTGTAGAAACGTGCCAAAGCCTACCAGCGTGACACTGTCCTTGCGGTGCAGTGCGCCAGTGATTTCTTCGAGAATGGCATTGAGAACGCGATTGGACTGTTCTTTGGTGAGATCCGCTTTTTCAGCAATAGCGGCTGCAACATCTGGTTTACGCATATGAAGCCTCTTTAACGGTTTTTTGTTTTTATGTCCCGCGCCGCTCGTGAAAAGCGGCAACAAGGCGCCGCGACGGCTCTACGTAGCGGCAGACAGACCGAGGATGGCATGCTGGCGTGGCCCGCGCCAGTGCACGGGCATGGTTTCTTGACAAAAAACCGTGGTATATCCGACAAAATGCCGCGAAATTATGCCAATAACGCAGGTAAAACCTTGTTCAGTGCGAGTTTTTCCATAACCGCAGTGCCGGTCAGTGCGTAACCCAGCAGATTGCCACCAGTGTCGTGACACAGTGCCTTGATATCAGCCCCCTGCCCTTCGATGCTCCACTGCCCGTCAGTACCGCGCGGCGGAGGGGAAACCACCAGCGGACACGCCGGCGTCTTTACAGTGATCGGCATGGGGCCATACTTCACGGCCGTCGGTGTTCCAGCCAGCGTCTGGGCCAGGGCGCGTGCACAGCTCATCAATGGCATGACATACAACAGGTTGAGACCGTCGACTTCAGCACAATCACCCAGCGCGTAGATATTGGCGTGGGAGGTTTGCAACTGACGGTCCGCCAGAATGCCGCGCCCCGTCTGCAGGCCGGCAGCGGCGGCCAGATCGATGCGCGGCCGCAGGCCAATGGCCGAAACCACCACGTCGCAATCAATCACCTGCCCGTCCGACAAATGCGCTTGCAGGCCATCATCTGCGCGTTGCAAATGTGTCAGCAGCGGGCCGAGGTGGAAACGTGCCCCCAGGCTTTCAAGCCCGGCCTTGACGGCCGCCGCAGCAGCAGGCGGCAACAGGGTCGGCATGACCTGTTCGCAGGGCGCAACCAGGTCCACTTCGTAACCGCCCAGCATTAGGTCGTTGGCAAACTCGCAGCCAATCAGGCCTGCCCCTAGAATCAATACGCGGCGCTTGCCCGCAGCCGCCGCCCGAAAGCGCGCGTAATCCTGCAGGTCGTTAATCGGGAACACCGCATCGCTGGCATCGCCTTCCACCGGCACGCGTATGGTTTCAGCCCCCCAGGCCAGCACCAGATCACGGTAATACACCGCCTCTTCACCGATCCACAGGCGTTTGTGGCCAGGATCAATGCCGCTGATACGCGTGTGCGTTCGGATTTCGGCCTTGAGCTGATCGGCCATTGCACCCGGCTCGGCCATGCTCAGGCCGTCGGCTTCCTTGTTCTTGCCAAAGCCTGTGGACAGCATTGGTTTGGAATAGGAGCGGCCATCATCGGCCGTGATCAATAGCAGCGGTGTGTCTGCGTCCAGCTTGCGAAACTCCCGAGCGAGGTTGTAGCCCGCAAGACCGGTGCCGACGATGACGACGGGTGCACTCATTGTTTTTTCCTGCTCAATGTTTTTCTGCTCAGTGTTACCGAAGAACGATCAGGCGATTTCGATCATTTCAAAGTCCATCTTGCCAACGCCGCAATCCGGGCACAGCCAGTCTTCAGGCACGTCCTGCCAGAGTGTGCCGGCGGCAATTCCGTCATCCGGCCAACCATCGGCTTCGTTGTAGATCAGGCCACAGACAATGCATTGCCACTTCTTCATGTTTTGATTCTCTTGGTTATCAGGCTAAGTGTAGTGCGGCGGTCGATTGCCACCTGAACGGGCGTTGTACTGATCACAAGGCCCGGATGCAAGCCTGATTCTATGACTTGTTGCTCTGCCGGTCGGCGGTCAAGCCAGGCAATCGTGATAAGCTCGCTGCCTCGTTGGCCGTCGAAACTGACTTATTGTGACCCAGCATTCCCCCGTATTCGTTACCCCTGACTGGCTTGAGCGCGAGCAACTGACTGACACGCCCACACCTGTATTTTTCGGCTGGCTATTCAATCAGCAATCCCTTACACGCCGACTGGACCGCCTGTCTGACGGCGGCTTCGATATCGTTCCCCTGTTTGAAGGCTGGCAAGCGTTGCGCGACGACGAATGCGCCGCTTTGGGCTTGCCAGCAGCCAGCGAAGGCTGGGTGCGCGAGGTGTACTTGCGCGGTAACGGCGAAAACTGGGTGTTCGCCCGTAGCGTCGCCGCACGGGACGCGCTGCAACACGGCGGTTTGCACATGGACGAACTGGGTACCCGCTCGCTGGGCGCATTGCTGTTCAGCGACCCGGCGTTCGACCGCGGCACCCTCCAGGTGTGTCATTACCCGCAAAGCTGGCTGCCTGATGCCGATGCAGTTTCCGGGCTGTGGGCACGCCGCTCACAATTCAGTCGCGGTGCGTTGAGCGTGCTGGTTGCCGAAGTTTTTCTGCCCGCCCTGTGGAATGCGATTCATAACAAGGACCACGCCTGATGTACCTGTCCCTGCTCAAATCCCTCAATCGCCTGAGCCCACGCGCCTGGGATTTTGTCCAACTGACACGTATCGACAAGCCGATCGGCATTTATCTGTTGCTGTGGCCAACCCTGTGGGCGGTCTGGATCGCAGGCAAGGGCTCGCCGTCGCTGAACACGGTGTTCATCTTCGTGGCAGGCGTATTCCTCATGCGCGCGGCGGGCTGCGTGATCAATGACTTCGCCGACCGCAAGGTCGATGGTCACGTAAAGCGTACCGAACAACGCCCGCTGGTCAGCGGTAAAGTCAGTTCGCGTGAAGCGTTGGTTCTGTTTGCCGTACTGGTCAGCCTGAGTTTTGTGCTGGTGCTGTTCACCAACAGCACGACGATCTGGCTGTCATTTGGCGGGCTGGCGCTGGCTGCCTGTTATCCGTTCATGAAGCGCTACACCTATTACCCGCAGGTGGTGCTGGGTGCCGCGTTCTCGTGGGGAATGCCGATGGCGTTTACCGCTGAAACCGGCGAGCTGCCTGCCGCAGCCTGGCTGTTGTACATCGCCAACCTGCTCTGGACAGTGGGCTACGACACTTACTACGCAATGGTCGATCGCGACGATGACCTGAAAATCGGCGTGAAATCCACCGCCGTGCTGTTTGGCGATGCCGACCGCGTGATCATTTTGTCCCTGCAAGGTCTGGCGCTGGGCTGTCTGGCGCTGGCCGGTTCGCGCTTTGAGCTGGGTGCCTTTTTCTACATGGGGTTGCTGGTCGCGGCTGCCTGCTTCGCCTGGGAATTCTGGAGCACGCGCCTGCGCGAGCGCGATGCCTGCTTCAAGGCCTTTCTGCACAATCATTGGGCGGGCCTTGCGATATTCCTCGGCATCGTCGCCGATTACGCCTTGCGCTGAGCACAGCCGCCAAGCGCACTCGGGCGATTGAAATAAAGGCGTGATCACTGGGCGTGCGGGCCCCCGGTATCCTGTGCGCATGCTAGCCTCATCCAGACCTGTCACACGACTGCAATAATTCCGTTATCTAATGCGCCCCAAGACAGTTAAATGACAAGAGGTTCGAGCATGGCTGGCAGGAGCATCCTGATCGTTGACGACGAAGCGCCTATTCGTGAAATGATCGCCGTTGCGTTGGAAATGGCTGGATACGACTGTATTGAAGCCGAAAACTCTCAGCAGGCCCACGCGATCATCGTCGACCGCAAGCCTGACCTTATTCTGCTCGACTGGATGCTGCCTGGCACATCCGGCATCGAATTGGCCCGACGCCTCAAACGTGATGAGCTGACCGGGGATATCCCGATCATCATGCTCACCGCCAAGGGCGAAGAGGACAACAAGATCCAGGGCCTGGAAGTGGGCGCTGACGATTACATCACCAAGCCGTTTTCGCCCCGCGAACTGGTTGCCCGCCTCAAGGCCGTGCTGCGCCGGGCCGGGCCGACTGACGGAGAGTCCCCTATCGAAGTCGGCGGCTTGCTGCTCGACCCGATCAGCCACCGCGTCACCATCGATGGCAAACCGGCAGAAATGGGCCCAACCGAATACCGCCTGCTGCAATTTTTCATGACCCATCAGGAGCGCGCTTACACACGTGGCCAGCTGCTGGATCAGGTCTGGGGCGGCAACGTGTACGTCGAAGAGCGTACCGTCGATGTCCACATTCGTCGCCTGCGCAAGGCCTTGGGTGATGCGTATGAAAATCTGGTACAAACCGTGCGCGGCACCGGCTATCGCTTTTCAACGAAGAGCTGACAGCCGTTTCGTCGATGCAGGGCAGCGACCGGTGCGGACCAGACAAGGATTTACCCTTAATTGAATCAAAATTGGTACGGCACCCTGATACGCCACATGTTGCTGCTGGTCACCGCCTGCCTGTTGGTGGGCCTGATCAGCGGACACTATGGCTGGAGCCTGGCCACCGGTCTGGGCCTGTATCTGGCCTGGACCCTCAAACAATTACTGCGCCTGCATGACTGGCTGAGCAGCCACAAGGCCGACGAGCCACCTCCAGACGGTTACGGCCTATGGGGCGAAGTGTTCGACAGCATCTACCACCTGCAACGCCGTGACCAACGGGTGCGTGGCCGCTTGCAGGCCGTCATCGACCGCGTGCAGGAATCCACCGCTGCTCTGCGCGATGCGGTGATCATGCTCGACAGCGAAGGCAATCTGGAGTGGTGGAACCGCGCCGCCGAAACCTTGCTGGGCCTCAAGACGCCGCAGGACAGTGGCCAGCCCGTGACCAATCTGGTGCGCCATCCACGCTTCAAGGAATACTTTGCGCTGGGCGACTACAGCGAGCCGCTGGAGATCTCCTCGCCCACCAACGACCGCATGCGCATTCAGTTGCTGATTACCCGCTATGGCAACAACGAGCATCTGATGCTGGTACGTGACGTCACACGCATTCATCTGCTGGAGCAGATGCGCAAAGACTTCGTCGCCAACGTATCCCATGAATTACGCACGCCGCTGACCGTGATCTTCGGCTACCTGGAAACACTGCTCGACAACGTGGAAGAGGTGAACCCACGCTGGGTGCGGGCACTGCAACAGATGCATCAACAAGGCGGGCGCATGCAGACGCTGCTCAACGACCTGCTGTTGCTGGCCAAGCTCGAAGCCACGGATTACCCTTCGGACAACAATCCGGTCGTGGTCACTGCGCTGCTCAAGACCATTACCGCCGACGCCAATGCGCTGTCGGGCAGCAAGAATCAACAGATCCACCTCAGCCTTGAAAGCGACATGCTCCTCAAAGGCAGCGAAAGCGAGCTGCGCAGCGCGTTTTCCAACCTGATTTTCAACGCGGTCAAGTACACCCTGGCCGAAGGCGTTATCCGCATACGCTGGTGGAACGACGAACGGGGCGCGCACCTTAGCGTGCAGGATTCGGGCATCGGCATTGAGACCAAACATCTGCCACGCCTGACGGAACGCTTCTACAGGGTCGATACCAGCCGGGCCTCCAATACCGGTGGCACGGGGCTGGGCCTGGCGATCGTCAAACACGTGTTGCTGCGCCATCGCGGCCACCTTGAGATCAATAGCGTTCCGGGCAAGGGCAGCGTTTTTACTTGCCACTTTGCCGACGACCAATTGTCCAAACCCTTGAACGACGATTCAGACTACTAGGCAATCGAGCTTTCAGCCGCTACATTGCCGGGTTCATAGCGTCTTCCTTGGCGCGAAATCGCTCTCTTTCTGTTAATACGGACCCTGCAAAACCCCATCATGGACCCTTCTCCTAGTTTTAACCTGTCTTCACTCTTTGCCGACTTCGGCATGATTCTCTTTGCTCTGTTCCTGGTCCTGCTCAACGGCTTTTTCGTTGCGGCAGAGTTCGCCATGGTCAAACTGCGCTCGACCAAGGTCGAGGCCATCGCCGACAAGAACGGCTGGCGCGGGCACATCCTGCGCAAGGTCCACGGCCAACTGGACGCCTATCTCTCGGCCTGCCAGTTGGGTATCACCCTTGCCTCTCTCGGCCTGGGCTGGGTGGGCGAACCGGCGTTTGCGCACCTGCTGGAGCCACTGCTCGCCGCAATGGGCGTCGACACCCCGGAACTGATCAAGGGCGTGTCGTTCTTTACCGCCTTCTTCATCATTTCCTACCTGCACATCGTCATCGGCGAGCTGGCCCCCAAGTCATGGGCAATCCGCAAGCCGGAGCTGCTGTCGCTATGGACGGCGGCACCGCTGTACTTTTTCTACTGGCTGATGTACCCGGCCATCTACCTGCTCAACGCCAGCGCCAACGCCATTTTGCGCATCGCAGGCCAGGGCGAGCCTGGCCCGCACCATGAGCACAGCTACAGCCGCGATGAACTGAAACTGATTCTGCACTCCAGCCGTGGTCAGGACCCAAGCGATCAGGGCATGCGGGTGCTGGCATCTGCTGTGGAAATGGGCGAGCTGGAAGTGGTCGATTGGGCCAACTCCCGCGAAGACATGGTGTCGCTGGACTTCAACGCGCCGCTCAAGGAAATTCTGGCCTTGTTTCGTCGCCACAAATTCAGCCGTTATCCGCTGTACGACGCCGAACGTGGCGAGTTCGTCGGGCTGTTGCACATCAAGGACTTGCTGCTGGAGCTGGCCGCGCTGGATCATATTCCCGAATCCTTCAACCTGGCTGAACTGACCCGCCCGCTGGAGCGCGTGTCGCGGCACATGCCGCTGTCGCAATTGCTGGAGCAGTTCCGCAAGGGCGGCGCGCATTTCGCCGTGGTCGAAGAAGCCGACGGCAAGATCGTCGGCTACCTGACCATGGAAGACGTACTCGAAGTGCTGGTCGGCGATATTCAGGACGAACACCGCAAGGTGGAGCGCGGCATTCTCGCTTACCAGCCGGGCAAGCTGTTAGTGCGTGGCGATACGCCGCTGTTCAAGATCGAGCGTCTGCTGGGCATCGACCTGGATCACATCGAAGCGGAAACCCTGGCAGGTCTGATCTACGAAACCCTCAAGCGCGTGCCGGAAGAAGAAGAGCAGATGGAAGTCGAGGGCCTGCGCATCATCATCAAAAAGATGAAAGGCCCGAAAATCGTTTTGGCTAAAGTGCTGAAGCTGGATTGACCCGATCAGCGCCGCCTGTTCAAAATCGGCCGCAAAGCGTCATGAGCTCATGCCCGCGCGGAGCATTGGCGCGATAGGCAACAGCGCTAATTCCCGCCCACCGCGAAGTTGGGCAGGCTCGGTACCGGTGTAGCGAATTCGTAGGGGATGGAGACCAGTTCATTGCCCGAATTGCGTTGCACGACAAAGTGCAGGTGCGGGCCGGTGCTGTTGCCGGTATTGCCGGAACGCGCCAGCGCCGTACCGACACTGACCCGCTGACCTTCCCTGACCGCCACCGAGCCTTGCATCAAGTGCAGGTAGACGCCCATCGTGCCGTCCTCGTGCAGAATCCGCACAAAGTTGCCTGACGCATTCGAGCCTCTGCCTGACTGGCTGTTTTCGATCTTCACCACCGTGCCGCCGCGCGCTGCGATGATCGGCGTGCCTTCGGGCATGGCGATGTCCATCGCGTAGCGCCCTTTGACACCGAAGTGGCTGTATCTGCCATTAGGCCCCTGGGTCAGACGAAACGGCCCACCGATCCACGGCAACGGGTATTTGTAAGCGTGTACCGAGCCCTTGGGATCGCCCAGCGTGGAAGTGAGCATCGACGCGTAATTCATCGGCTTGCTCGCAACCTTGGGGCTCAAGACCACCACCCGTTCGTTACTGCGTGCAGGGATAGTGCGGCGCAATGTCGAGGAAGCCCCTGCCACACCCAACACGTTGGTGACGCTGGAAAGCTTGAGTTCAACCTCGACCGGGGCATAAAGGTCGTTACGCACATACAGGCTGTGCACGCCCTTTTCCCGCCGCACACTCAGGTGCACCTGCTGGTCGATACGTTCGACCATCCGGTCCCGAAAGACCATGACCGATGCACCCGGCGTCGGCCGGTCAGAGAACGACACCACGCCTTGGGCATCGGTGAATTTGTAGATCGTGACTGCCCCCGCCGACTGCACAGTCAACGTCAGGGCAAACAGGATGAGCAGGCGTTCAAGCATCGGAGGCGATCAGGTTCAAAGGTGCCGGGTGCCAAGCCTAGCAGCCTTGCAGGCAGAAGAGGACTCACAGGTATCAATCGGACATGAATGAAGCGCCAGACAAGCCGCGCCAGACACAAGACGCGCAGTGCCGTTAAAACACTGCGCGAGGTGAATACGGTCAGATAGCTTGATAAGGTTTCAGGTAAGTCACCGAAAATTGCGCATCAGGAAAGTCGAGCTTCAAACGCGGCAAAACGAATCCGCCACAGGAGCGGCAAGTGTCCAACACAGTGAACACCTTGATATGCGTCAGTTTGGTGGACGCCATGTCTTCCTTCAAGACAGTCGCAATCAACCGTTCCGAATCAAGATAACGCCCGAATGATCTGACGACCAAATGATCGACGTCTCTGATGACCGGCAGGCTGGTAAACCCCGGATCCGGCTGACGCCCAGCCATACGAGCGCGTGCATCCCGGTAAATCACGCCATCGATGACTCGCTCGGTGCTTTCAGTGACATCGAGTTGCAACTTCAGATCTTTGGCTTTGTTACCACCAGACAGCGCGTAGTACACAATCCGCTCACCGGACTCAGTATAGGCCTGCAAGAATGAAAGGTTTGCCCCGCGGACTTGTTTCATTATGCGTTTGGGTGCCTTGGGCGTCACGATGCTTTCCAGGGTCAGCTTCTCCCATTTGACGGGAGAACCCTGCGTCGGCAGCAGTTGATTGAGTACTTCCACGATGTGCTGCTGATCCGGCAGGCTTCTCAGAGTAATCTTCTTGAAGTCTGGAATACTGTTTCTGGCCAGCGTCACGAACTTTTTCTGAATCTCTTCGCCGGACATGATATTGGCGGCAAACTTCAGAAGGTCATTGGGTTTTTGATTGGCAGTGCACCACTGCACGTAGTCGTCATAATGAGTGACGGGCTCCCCCCAGGACACGTGCCAATCAGCCCGCGCGGAATCATCCAGCAAATCAAACAGCAGTCGGGCAATATTTTCCTGGTCCTGCTCGGCTCCTGGAAACTCGCGAACCAACCGATACTGCTCGGATACCCGGATGTATTCATTGATTTCAGCCGCCTCGGTAACGCGAGAAAACCTCAGGTCGGACGCCTCATCTACAGAAATGGGTGCCTTGTAGAACAGCCCGGTGTCTGGCTCGAGGAAAATCCAGTTCTCCCCGTCCATTTCCAGCCGGATACCGCGAAGGGCTCGAGCATCAGCGATGTCTGAAGCAATGGGGCCGATATTGATGACAGGTATATGCGCGTATATCCACAGCGCATCATCCATCGAGAAGTTTTCCGGCAGGCCAAGTAGCCCTGCCCTTGCCAGTGCGCCGCGAAGCTGGGGCAGATAAACCGGCGTTTCAGGCAACGCAAGCAGTGCCCGTTCGGCCTCGGAAAGCGGCACGACCTGTTTCACGGCAGCCGACGTGGAGGCCACTGGCTCAACAGAATCGGCCCATTTACAGAACTTGCCCTCGTTGACGAATACATCAATGCTACTCGCCGCAGAGTCGGCCCCCAAAGACAGCCTGTCCAGCCCGAACTCACGGGCATCCATGGCATTGCTCGGGTATTTGCCAGTACGTTTCGGGGACGTCGAGCCATCCATTATCGGCTCCGGCGCGGGTGTTGCCAGCTTTACACCATTGGTGCAGGGGATTTCTATCAGGTTGCGCCGAACCCGGCAGAGTCTCTCTGTTTCCTGCAGTTGCGTTGAACGCAGAGATAACTTTTCAACAGCGAGCTTGCGCAATGCTGCGTCAGGCGTGTTGGTGTCGATATGGTAGATCTGATCATCGACCAGAATATCGAATACGCCCCCTTCCCGCTCGATAGCCCGGACATTGCAGCGTTCCACAATGCGCACCTCGCAGGCAGTGCCGTACTCGACCTCCGTTACCGGCGCGATGGGCGGATAGTGTTCAGGGCTTATGCGCTCCTGCGCTGAAAAAACCGAAAACTCCATTCGTTCGCTCTGTGCCACCTGCGTCAGCTTTTTACCAAATGCCGCGCCTGACCGTGGATCAGACAGCCTGAAATCCGGTTGCTCCAGAGTGCCTACGTCGCGCACCACTACGTCGGCTCTGCCATCGACCATTACAATCTTGCTCGCAGGCTCGGCAGTTATCGGCAACTGCACGTCTTCGGCGAGCCGATACATTCCCTTGTCCAGGCCGAAAGTGGCGTCAAGCACAGCCTGCGATGAAAACACGCTGCTCAGCGACGGCACGTCTTCCAACAATGCGGCCCAGCCTCGGACACCCATTTTCAGTCCCAGCCTGCCTATATCGCGCAAGGCGAATACAGCACTGGACTTCGCCAGCCCGGCGATCAACTTGCCGACCGCCTTGCCAGTGAGTCTGGCAACTGACTCGACGCTCATTTCGCCCGCTCGCAGAACGATGCGCGCGGTTGAACTGACGAACTGCCCCAAAGGAAGCAACACGAAGGCAACATCCATTACACAGCCAACTATCGCACCGCCCGACCGATCACCGGATGCAAGGTCCTTGATACAGCCGTAAAACGGAATGATCAGACGTGCAGCGATATCGGCGTATTCACGTTCCTTCGCCCAGACCTGCTCCCATTGAGTCTCGTGCAGGTGTTCAGCTTTACTGCGCTCGAGAAAGTCGCCGAGCAAATGCTCTGCCGCCTTGCTTGCCAGGATGTCCAGGCCGCTTTGCTGATCGGTATCAGCAAAGTAGACCAGCGTTGCAGAAGGAATCAGTGTCCCTTGTTGTGGCTGGTGCAAGGCTGCCGAGGAACGTGATACGGCCCCAAGCAGATAAGCGTCGCTGTCCATTGGCCATAGCGGGGTAACTCTGGCTTTTTCAATGCGTCGCTGGTGAGCCTCCTTGCGGCTGAGCGCTTCTGTGATAGGAATAGTGCCGGACCACGTAACGCCCTCTACCGCGTACCTGAACGCCTGACGAACTTCTCCTGCGACGCCTGCTGCCGGGATCAACTCGAAAAAGCGTTCGCCCACCGAGTGGCCCTCAAAATCGCTGCGGTGATCGCCCGCCTGGCACCGGATGAAAAGCCCCTGCGTCCCTTCCTCAGCGCCGAATCGGACCCTGCTCAGCTCGCAGGTGGAATCAAGCAGGGTCTTTTGGTCAATCACCTGCATTTCTGACAATTGGCGCCGGATGACGCTGGCCTCGGCACGGACCAGTGCGCGCTGAAATGCATCGAATGCAGTGGCGTAGGCTTCCGGGACCGTGGGCTGTCCCTGAATGTACACCTCACCCATCATCACCAGCTCGACCACTGACGCCTGCGGTCGCCCGGCTGCCAGCAGGCGGTCAATGGAGTAAGACGACGCGACCGTGAACCCATGCGCCTGCAATATCGGCCAGTGGTCGATATGAATGCTCTGCTCCCAAAGCCAATGATCGACACCTGCCGCTTTCAGCATCTGCTGCGCCAGGCCTTTCCGGTCCGCTGGCTTTATTCCCAGCAAACTGTTCAGTTCCTGAGCATGAAGGCGCTGCTGAACATCTAGATAAGCAAGCGCCTGACTGATCTGCGCGGCGCTGGCTTGATGGACATCATCATTATTTTTCCATTCAATAGCGCCGTGCGCGGTGGCGTAACGCAGGGCCGGGATAATCAGCGTTTTCGCCCACAGCGCATGAATATCGACATCGCTGGATTGAGCCAGATCCGCGCTGACCTTGATCAGCGTGTCGTATGGCGTGATCTGTGACAGGCCCGGCGACAACGCTTCAACCAGCGCAACGCCATGAATGAAGGCGACGCTCTGCAAAGAACGTCCATATTGAAGGTGGTCGGGCACGCCCTCGACCAGAAGCTCGGGCATCGCTTCACGCAAAAACAGGTGACACATTATGTCCAGGGTGCTCGGCAGGGCTTGAGGAAAGTGAGCGCGAACAAGCTTGCGCACCTTGTCATAAATCTGCACATGGCTGTGTTCGCAGACCCAGCGGCGACGCAGGGCCTTTTCAAGTGGCTCGCCATCAAGTTGCACGGCTGCTGCAACGTGATCGGCGATCACACGGCCGGCAAGTGCCTGGGTAACGAGGGGCGAGGTATGTTCGCCCGATCGTCCACCGAACCAATCCATGTAACTCAACAGCGGCTTGAAGACAGATTTGAACTGCGCGGTCTGGCACAGCGCATGCCAGGTCGCGTGCGGGCTAAAGCGCAGAACGCTGCCTTGCGACTCAGGCTCGCACAGCAGCGCCATACCCGAACGCTGCAGCAGATACCCCACATCGCGGACAGTGCTCCAGGTGTCCAGGCGCGGAACCTTTGCATCAAGGCTTTTGGCATTGGGCAACGACTCGTCCAGCGCCACGCTCGCATGCAGCACCGGCATCAGCACTATGGCTGCGAGCGCAATCAGCGACTCGAAGGATAATCTGGAGTGCTCGGCACCAAGGCTGATTGCCAGAGAAAGCGCGCGCATACCCGGCGCGGCGGTTGCATCCTCAATAGCCGTATTCAGCCAGCGTGCGCCATCCGGATTGACAAGATGGATGGCCATCCTGCGCAGGTATTCGGCCCTGCTGGCAAGCGCCATGGCGGTCGAGGGGTCGACGTGCAGATTACTGTCGGGCCAGTGGCTGACCGGGATCGCTGCCAACTGGTGCGCAATTGCAATCTGGCGCTCAGGTGCAGCCAGTTGCTGGTTGAGCGAATTCGCAAGCGCCTTGTCGTGGTACTCGCCAACGGGGGTCAGCCCGACCAGAGCCTGGCAGAAAATGCCCAGGTCAGAGCGCTGATGGGCGGAGGGTGCAGGAGGCGCAACAGCCGTGTGGACGTTTGATTGGAGCGGAGTTGAAGTCATCGGGTGGATTTCCAGTAGTGATTTGCATTTTCATGCGACTGGAAAAACTAAATAGACTATTGCCCGGCACCGATAGACGACGAGCTGTATGGATGACGCAGGAAAAGCCGCCGCGGGTTGTAGGCTGCGCTGTGACGCGCAGCGTCGAGAAAGGCGTCCCGACCACGGAGCATCGGTGCGAGAGTCAGACCCTCTCGTTCCGCACGCCCCTGCACCAGCGGTATCAGGCCCCCGGAACGAAGTGCTTCTGCGCCGTGCCGCGCGCGATCAGACGCGACAGGTAATCCAGCTTCTGTGCATCCTGATCGACAAAGCGGAAGGTCACTTGCAGCCATTCGCTGTCAGGCTTCTGCTCGAACGCAGCCACCGAGTGCAGGTAGCCGTTCAGACGTGCGACTTCGTTGCTTTCGCCCTGCTCAAGGTCCAGTACGGCGCTCTCGAGTACCTGCGGCAGCTTTTCGCTGACGCGCACCACCAGCGTGGCGTCTTTCAGGCTCAGGGCCTTGATCACGCACGGCTGAGTACCGTTGGGCAGGCGCAACTGACCCTGACCACGACCGGTAGGCTCTGCCGAGCGGACTGCTGCGACTGGCGGTGCTTTAGGGATACTGGCAGGCGCTGCAGCAGACGTGGCGCGAACCACCTCGGCCTTGCCGCCTGTCAGTGCACTGAGCGAGTCGTTGAGCGGCGAATTCATGCGCGCCGGGGCCGTGGACATGACCGCATCCAGCTTGCCGACCTTGGCCAGCGCTTTCTTGACCTTGCTCAGCAACTGCTCGTTGGTGAATGGCTTGCCGACAAAGTCGGTGACGCCGGCCTGGATCGCCTGCACGACGTTTTCCTTGTCGCCACGGCTGGTCACCATGATGAACGGAACGGTTTTCAGGTAATTGTCTTGCTCGCGGCACCATGTCAACAACTCAAGGCCGGACATCTCGGGCATTTCCCAGTCGCACAGAATCAGATCGAACGACTCTTTGCTCAGCAATGCCTGAGCCTTGCGACCGTTGACCGCGTCCTCGGTATGAATCCCGGGAAAATAATTGCGCAGCCCTTTCTTGACCAAGTCGCGAATGAAAGTCGCGTCATCCACCACCAATACACTGACCTTACTCATCGACGCTCCTGCGGGCGTGTTCACCTGGAGGCGAACTGCGGTATGCCAACACGCCCTTTGTTTCGGCAAGCATAGCGTTGACCGATGGCCAACAGCCATATTGATTGACTACGCCGCGACATTTAATCCGCAGGCGACGGAAATATTGCGCTGCACAACGAAAAACGCCCAGCGCGTGCCGGGCGTTTTTCTCGCAGGCAATCTTACTTATCGTCAGCGTTGCCCGGAACATTAGCGGTTTCGCTCGAGATACCCTGCACTTCTTCCTTCATGCGCTTGAGGCCCATGTGCCGCACGTCGGTCCCGCGCACCAGATAGATCACCAGTTCGGAGATGTTGCGTGCGTGGTCGCCGATGCGCTCCAGCGAGCGCAGCACCCAGATGACGTCCAGTACCCGGGAGATCGAGCGTGGGTCTTCCATCATGTAGGTCGCCAGCTCACGCAGAGCGGTCTTATACTCGCGGTCGATGATCTTGTCGTACTGCGCGACCGACAGGGCCAGCTCGGCGTCGAAGCGCGCGAACGAGTCCAGCGCGTCACGCACCATGTTGCGCACCTGATCGCCGATATGCCGCACCTCGACGTAACCGCGCGGTGCCTCGCCCTCATCGCAGAGCTTGATGGCACGGCGGGCGATCTTGGTGGCTTCATCACCAATGCGCTCCAGGTCGATCACCGACTTGGAAATGCTGATGATCAGGCGCAGATCGGACGCCGCAGGCTGACGACGAGCCAGAATGCGCAAGCATTCTTCGTCGATGCTGCGCTCCATCTGATTGATCCGGTCGTCAACCTCACGAACACGCTGGGCAAGACCGGAGTCGGCCTCGATCAATGCCGTGACCGAATCGTTGACCTGTTTCTCGACCAGGCCACCCATTTCGAGCAAATGGCTGCGAACGTCTTCGAGTTCAGCGTTGAACTGTTGGGAAATGTGATGCGTATGGCTGTCTTTGTGGATCATGCTGGGTGTCCTTGGAACGTCCGGTTAATTGCGAAAACGCAGCGGTGGTTCAGGGCTGACGAAGCACGTCCTAGCCGTAACGACCGGTGATGTAGTCTTCAGTCTGCTTTTTTGCCGGGTTGGTGAACAACGTATCCGTGTCACCGAACTCGACGAGTTTGCCCATGTACATAAACGCGGTGTAATCCGACACCCGAGCCGCCTGCTGCATGTTGTGGGTAACGATCACAATGGTGTATTTGGATTTCAGTTCGTAGATCAGTTCTTCGACTTTAAGGGTCGAAATCGGATCGAGTGCCGAACAGGGTTCGTCGAGCAGCAGGACTTCCGGCTCCACGGCGATCGTTCGGGCAATCACCAGACGCTGTTGCTGACCACCGGACAAACCCAGGGCCGACTCATGCAGCCGGTCCTTGACCTCATCCCACAGCGCCGCAGCCTTCAAAGCCCACTCGACAGCTTCATCGAGTACGCGTTTTTTGTTGATCCCCTGAATGCGCAGCCCATAGACCACGTTTTCATAGATGGTCTTGGGAAACGGGTTCGGCTTCTGGAACACCATGCCGACGCGCCGACGCAATTCAGCGACTTCCTCGCCCTTGGTATAGATGTTGTGCCCGTACAGGTTGATGGCGCCTTCGACGCGGCAGCCATCGACCAGATCGTTCATGCGATTGAAACTGCGCAGCAACGTCGACTTGCCGCAGCCGGACGGACCGATGAACGAGGTCACCTTCTGTTTGGGGATATTCAGGGCGATGTCGAACAACGCCTGCTTGTCGCCATAGAACAGACTCAGCCCCGGCACTTCGATGGCCACCGTCTCCTCGGCCAGGTCCAGGACTTGTTTGCGACGTCGCAGGGCCGGCATGTTCATGCCGTGAGTCGGTCTTTCATGCTGCATGGATTGCTCCTGTGCGAACCATTCGTTGCATCGAACTGCCCTGCTTGCCCGCAGGCGTCGTAAGGATCAATTGTCGAGCGCCTTGTACTTTTCCCGCAAATGATTACGAATGCTGACCGCCGACAGGTTGAGCAAGGCGATGACCAGCACCAGCAACAGCGCGGTGGCATAAACCAGCGGTCGTGCCGCCTCGACATTGGGGCTCTGGAACCCTACGTCGTAAATATGGAAACCCAGGTGCATGATTTTCTGATCGAGGTGCAGGTAAGGATAGTTGCCATCCACGGGTAATGACGGGGCCAGTTTGACCACACCCACCAGCATCAACGGCGCCACCTCACCGGCTGCGCGGGCGACCGCCAGAATCAGACCGGTCATCATCGCCGGGCTGGCCATTGGCAGCACAATCTTCCACAGCGTCTCGGCCTTGGTGGCACCCAGTGCCAGCGAGCCCTCGCGCAGGGTCAGCGGAATGCGCGCCAGCCCTTCCTCAGTGGCCACGATCACCACCGGAACCGCCAGCAGCGCCAGCGTCAACGAGGCCCATAACAGGCCAGGCGTGCCGAACGTCGGGGCCGGCAGCGCTTCGGGAAAGAACAGACGATCCACCGAGCCGCCCAGCACATAAACGAAAAACCCGAGGCCGAACACGCCGTACACAATCGCCGGTACACCGGCCAGGTTATTCACGGCGATGCGGATCAGGCGGGTCACCAGGCCCTGACGCGCGTACTCACGCAGATAAACCGCCGCCAGCACACCGAACGGCGTCACGATCACTGCCATGATCAGCGTCATCATCACCGTGCCGAAGATGGCCGGAAAGATACCGCCCTCGGTATTGGCCTCACGCGGGTCGTCGCTGAGAAACTCCCACAGCTTCTGGAAATAGAAACCCAGCTTGGTGAACGTGCCCATCGCATTAGGCTGATAGGCATGCACCACCTTGCCCAGGCTGATTTCGATTGTTTTGCCGTCGGCATCGCGGGCCGTCAGGCTGTCACGGTCAAAGGCCTGATGCAGCGTTTCAAGACGGCCCTCGATGACCTTGTAGCGCGCGTCCAGCTCGGCACGCTCTGCCGCCATGTCGGCTTGCGCAGCGGCATCCAGCTTGCCGGCCAGCTCCAGCTTGCGAGCCTGCAGACGCAAGCGCTCAATGCCATGATTGATCGCGCCGATGTCTTTCTTTTCCAGGCTGTAGAGCTCGTCAGCGAGCGTTTCGATGCGTTTGATGCGTTCTTGCAGGGTTGGCCAGGCCGCCTCGCCTTCGGCCACGACTCTGCCACCTTCCTTGACGTTGACCAGATAGCCGTAGAAATTGCCCCACTCGCGGCGCTCCAGCGTCATCAGCTCTGCGGGGCTGCTTTGCCCGCTCAGCCACTCGCCGACTACCCAGGTGAAATCGCTGGGGTTCAGGTCACGGTTGCCAACCTTGAACAGCTCACGGGTCATGAACTCCGGCCCCTGATCAGGCACCGGCAGACCAGCGCTTTTCAGGCGCGCACGCGGCACCTGCTCCTGCTCGACCAATTCACCGACCAGAACATGCGCCGGCTGATCGGGCACCGCGTACTGCGCGACCACCAGGTCAGCAGGCCAAAAGTGCCCCAGCCCGCGCACGGCGATCACCGCCAGCAGCCCGATGGTCATGATCACCGCGATGGAAACGGCGCCCGCACTCATCCAGACGCCAGGCGCGCCGCTTTTGAACCAGCTTTTGAGTGAGTTCCGTTTCAACAACGTCTACCTTCCTACAGCAACGAATATTGCTTGCGCAGGCGCTGACGAATCAGCTCTGCGAGGGTGTTCATCACAAAGGTGAAGATCAGCAGCACCAACGCGGCCAGAAACAGCACCCGATAATGACTGCCACCGACTTCCGACTCGGGCATTTCCACCGCAACGTTGGCCGCCAGGGTGCGCATGCCTTCAAACAGGTTCATGTCCATGATCGGCGTGTTGCCCGTGGCCATCAGCACAATCATGGTTTCACCCACCGCGCGGCCCATACCGATCATCAACGCCGAAAAAATGCCCGGGCTGGCGGTCAGGATGACGACCCGCGTCAGGGTCTGCCAAGGTGTTGCGCCCAGTGCCAGCGAGCCGAGGGTCAGGCTGCGTGGCACGCTGAACACGGCGTCTTCGGCAATCGAATAAATGTTGGGGATCACCGCAAAGCCCATCGCAATGCCGACCACCAGCGCGTTGCGCTGATCGTAGGTAATGCCCAATTCGTCCCGGATCCACGTGCTCATGTCGCCACCGAAGAACCAGTTCTCCAGGTGCGGGCTCATGCTCAGGGAAAACCAGCCTACCAACAGCACGACAGGAATCAGAATCGCGCCTTCCCAGCCATCGGGCACGCGCAGGCGAATCGAATCAGGCAGACGGGTCCAGAAAAAGCCTGCCAGCAGAATACCGATCGGCGTGAGCAGCAACAGGCTGAAGATGCCGGGCAGGTGCGCTTCCAGGTACGGCGCAAGAAACAGTCCGGCAAAGAAGCCGAGAATCACCGTCGGCATCGCTTCCATCAATTCGATCACCGGCTTGACCTTGCGGCGCATGCCCGGTGCCATGAAATAGGCGGTGTAGATAGCTGCAGCAACGGCCAGCGGCGCGGCCAGCAGCATGGCGTAGAACGCCGCCTTGAGCGTGCCGTAGGTCAGCGGTGCGAGGCTCAGCTTGGGCTCGAAGTCGGAATTGGACGCCGTGGATTGCCAGACGTACTTGGGCTCGTCGTAGTTCTCGTACCAGACCTTGCCCCACAGCGAACTCCAGGACACTTCCGGGTGCGGGTTATCCAGCGTGAGGGGCAACAACTTGCCGCCACTTTCAATCAACACCTGATTGGCGCGCGGCGACAGCGTCAGGATGCCGGGGCCATCTGCAACCTTTTCGACCAGCAATGTGCGGTGCGCAGTGCTGTGAAACACCCCCAGCCGGCCCGACTCATCAAGGGCGATAAAACCTTTGCGACGCTGCTCGGCCCTGATCTGACGGATCGGCGCTTTGCCCATCTTGAAGTCACGAATCCGCATGAAGCGCTGTTCGCCATCAGTGTCACGGGCCATGAACCACTGGGACATGCTGCCTTTGGAGTTGCCGATGATCAGCGAAATACCGCCGACCAACTGAGCGCTGGCGGTGATTTCGGCGTTGCCGTCTTCCAGCAGCTTGTAACGTCCATTGAGGCTGCGATCACGCAGGCTGAACACATCCGCCTGCGCCCGGCCATTGATAACGTACATCCATTGCTGGCGCGGGTCGATGTAGATGGCTTTGACCTCGGCGGACATCTGCGGCAATTCGATGCGTGTCTGGTCACGAGTCATTTCGCCGGTCATCATGTTTTCTTTCTGTTCGAGCGACATGACGTGCAGCTGGGTTCCAGTAGAGCCCGCCACTTTCAGGCTGTCGCCGTCCGCGCTGACCGTCACATGTTCGACCGCCCGCCCGGCTTCATCCAGCACCAGCGGTGTTTCGCCGTAAGGCCAGGCCACGCTCGGGGTGATGGTTTTCTGGTTGTTCGGGTACGTGGTCAGGTAGGTATGCCTGAAAATCAGCACCTGACCATTGGAAAGGCCCAATGCTATAAGCGGCGCGCCGGGCTGATCCTTGCCGATGGAAGCAACGGACACACCCGCAGGGAGCGGCAAGGCCACCCGATGCAGCTCTGCGCCGCTCTGAACATTGAAAAAGATCACCTCGCCCTTGTCGGAAACACGCATGCCGATCAGGTTCTGCTCTTCGATCGAGATCATCAACGGCTCGCCGGCGCCCTGCATCCACGGCGCATCAAGCGCAGGTGCAGAGGTCAGGCTTGCGCCTTTGAACAGCGGCGCAACGACATAGGCCAGATAGAAGAAGATCAGCGTGATGGCGGCCAGCACGGCGAGACCACCAATGGCGACGTACCAGTGAGTGAGCCGATCCTTGAGCGCGCGGACACGACGCTTGCGCTGCATCGCAGGCGTATTGAAGTCGATCCGCTCCGGAGGCGAACGCTGATTCATCGAGGATTTGAACAGCTCATTCATGCGCACACACCGTAGACGCCTTGTATGACAAAAACATTACAGCAAGGTGACGCAGAAAAGCCCGCTGCCCGTGAAGCCGGCGGCGGACTGTCGAACGTGTGTGCAGGCCAGTCCATTGCGCCTCGCGGCTACTTGACTGCCAGCCCGCTTGCGACCTGCAGGCCGAGATCAGTCAGGGTCTTTTCCACTACGCGCGCGGGCAGCGGAATATAACCGTCTTTCATCACCACTTCCTGGCCTTGTCTGGACAGCACCAGTTTGACGAACTCTGCTTCCAGCGGTGCCAAAGGCTGGTTGGGTGCCTTATTCACGTAAACGTAGAGAAAGCGCGACAGCGGATAGGTGCCGTTCAACGTGTTGGCTTCGTTGTCTTCGACAAACTCGCCACCCGCTTTCTTGGCCAGCGGCACGGTCCTGACATTGGACGTTTTATAACCAATGCCCGAGTAACCAATACCGTTCAGCGAGTTGCTGATGGCGCTGACCACCGATGCCGAACCCGGCTGCTCATTGACGTTGGCCTTGAAGTCGCCTTTGCACAGGGCTTCTTCCTTGAAGTAACCGTAAGTGCCTGACACCGAGTTGCGACCAAACAGCTGGATCGGCTTGCCCGCCAGATCGCCCGTCACGCCCACATCACCCCAGGTTTTTGCATCAGCCCTGGCACCGCACAGCCGGGTTACTGAGAAAATCGCGTCCACTTGCTGCAGGGTCAGGCCCTTGATCGGGTTGTCCTTGTGCACGAACACCGCCAGCGCATCGACCGCGACCGGAATCGCAGTAGGTTTGTAACCGTGCTTTTGCTCGAAGGCCGACAGTTCGCCGTCTTTCATCCTGCGGCTCATCGGCCCCAGGTTGGCGGTGCCTTCGGTCAATGCAGGCGGGGCGGTGGAAGAACCCGCCGCCTGAATCTGGATGTTCACGCTCGGGTATTCTTTCTTGTACGCCTCGGCCCACAAGGTCATGAGATTTGCCAGGGTATCGGAACCGACACTGGAGAGATTGCCCGACACACCCGAGGTCTTGGTATAGGCCTTGATGGCTGGGTCGACGGCCGCGAAAGTGTGGGTTGCTGCCACTCCAGCGGCAACGAACGTCAGTGCAGTCATCAAACGCTTGAGTGTCATTCCTTGCGCTCCCGGCAGGGTATGTAGGTGTTCACAAGCCTCGTCGGCCCGTCTTGTGAACACTCTATGAATTGATTATGACAATAAGATGAAAAGGCCACCGCCCCTGAGCAGGGGCGACAGCCTTTTAGCGGTAGGGATCAACAAGCAGGTTTTCAGGCGAAGCTGATCAACGCTTCCTGGTCAGCAGGAACACACCGATTGCCATGCCCAGGCCGCAGAGAATCGCGACATACCAGGACGGCCCCATCGGGCTGCTCTTGAGCATGAAGGTCACCACCATCGGCGTCAGACCGCCGAAAATGGCGTACGCCAGGTTGTAGGAAAACGACAGCCCGGAAAAGCGCACCACCGGCGGGAAGGCTTTGACCATGACGTAAGGCACCGCGCCGATGGTGCCGACGAACAGCCCGGTGATTGCATAGAGCGGGAACAGCACCTCCGGGTGGCTGCCGAGGACGTGATAAAACGTCCAGGAACTGACCAGCAGACCGGCACTGCCCAGCAGAAATACCCAGCCTGCACCGAAACGATCCGCCAGCGCGCCGGCAGCGATGCAGCCCACACTGAGGAACACGATGGCCAGGCTGTTGGCCTTCAACGCCGTGGCCGCCGGGAAGCCATAGATAGTCTGCAGGATGGTAGGCGTCATCAGGATCACGACAATGATGCCCGCCGACAGCAACCAGGTCATCAACATCGACAGCGCAACGGCACCGCGATGATCACGCAACACCGCCTTGAGTGGCACTTCTTCTGCCAGAGCCTTACGCAGTTGCAGCTCGGCAAACACCGGGGTCTCGTGTAGCAGGCGACGCAGGTACACCGACATCAGACCGAACACGCCGCCCAGCAGGAAAGGAATCCGCCAGGCGTAGTCCGACACTTCAACCGGTGTATAAATGCTGTTGATCGCCGTGGCAACCAGCGAGCCCAGCAAAATACCGGCAGTCAGGCCAGCCGTCAGTGTGCCGCAGGCATAACCGACGCGACGTGCAGGTACATGCTCGGACACGAACACCCACGCCCCCGGCACTTCGCCGCCAATGGCCGCGCCCTGAATGACCCGCATCACCAGCAGCAGAATGGGTGCCCACATGCCAATCTGCGCATAAGTGGGCAACAGGCCCATGATCAGCGTCGGCACCGCCATCATGAAAATGCTCAGGGTGAACATTTTCTTGCGCCCCAGCAGATCGCCGAAGTGCGCCATGATAATGCCGCCTAGCGGTCTTGCCAGATAACCGGCGGCGAAAATGCCGAAGGTCTGCATCATGCGCAGCCAATCAGGCATATCGACCGGGAAAAACAGCTTTCCAACCACGGCCGCGAAAAACACGAAGATGATGAAGTCGTAGAACTCCAGGGCACCACCCAGAGCGGACAGCGACAGGGTTTTGTAATCGCTGCGAGTCAACGGCCGCGCAGGCTGCGTGGAACTTGAGGGAACAGATGACATGACAAGGCTTCTCTTTACTTGTTCTTCGAAGGGGGCAAGCGACAGCAACGCTGGCTGCTGCGGGGTGCCGTGCAGAAGCGATAGTCGGGAGCAACGGTGCAGATAGGCACCAAAATTGCGTGTACAGGCAGTCTTGTTACCTGTAGAGGTCCAGCAAGATAGCAAATTGCTTTCAAAAAACACATGTCAAGAACTGCATCAATACAAAATGAAAACCCGACGGTCGTTCTAAGACGCAACGCCCGATATACTCGCAAGCCGTCAACAGCAGTGGGAAGTTGTGCGAAAACGTCTGAATCAGCGGGTTTCGCAGAGTTTCCCTTAGGCCACACCGGTGCTGAACCCCTAACGTTCATGCGCATGGTTTTGAATGGCCCCTGTTAACCGCGGCACACAATAATGAGAGTCATGGGTCAGAGGCACCCTAGGCATGATCGAGCTCGAACAAGAAGATCCAACTCCGCAAGGCGACCTTGCGCTGCAAATTACTGCTCTTCCCCGTGAAACCAACGGCTTCGGCGATATCTTCGGCGGCTGGCTGGTGTCTCAGATGGACCTGGCCGGGACTGCAATGGCCAGCAAAGTGGCCGGCGGTCGCGTGGCGACCGTGGCTATCGATCGCATGGCGTTTCTGGTGCCGGTCGCAGTCGGCGAGCAGCTTTCCTTTTATACGCGCACCCTGGAAGTGGGGCGCACCTCGATCAAGATGATGGTCGAAGTGTGGAGCGATGACCCGGTTACCAGCGAGTGGCGTAAGGTAACAGAGGCCGCATTCGTGTTCGTGGCCATAGATTCCAGCGGCCGGACACGCTCGGTTCCTGCACGACGGTAAATTGTTGCTCGGCCCAGGTTTGGCTGCGCGGTAAACTCATTCTTCGTGAAGCGGTCTATTTTCGTCACGGTCATTGAGTGAGAACCTTGCATGCCAACATCCCCGGTTGAACCCCTCGTCGAATCCGTCCAGTACGATGAACTGAACTGTTGGCGCATTCGCCACGGCGAAGCAGAGCTGCTGGTCGCCCAGCAAGGCGCACACATCCTCAGCTATCAGGTGGCCGGACAACCGCCACTGGTGTGGCTGAACGAAGAAGCGGCGTTCAAGAAAGGCAAAGCGATCCGTGCGGGCATGCCCATCTGCTGGCCGTGGTTCGGCAATCTGGAGCGCAACCCTCAGAGCGTGCAGGCCATGCGCGACAGCAGCGAACCCGCCAAGGCCCACGGAGAAGTCCGCGCACTGGACTGGCAACTGCTCGGTATTGGCGCAGATGGCGATGCACTGCTGGTGGAGTTTGTCCTCCCCGAAGCTGAAGGCCACTTGCCAGGCTGGCCGCACAACGTCGCCCTGAAACTGAGCATTCGCCTGGACCACGCACTGAACGTCAGTCTGGTCAGCTATAACTGCGGCGCAGAACCGGTCACCTTCAGTCAGGCGTTGCACACCTATTTCGCCGTCAGCGATGTTCGTCAGGTCAGCATCGAAGGACTCGACGGCCTGCGCTACATCGAAACCCTGGCAAACTGGGAAGAACGCGAACAGACCGGCGACCTGACGTTCACCGGCGAAACCGATCGTATCTACCAGGACACGCCAGGTGTGCTCAGCATCGTCGACCCCGAGTGGCAACGACGCATCCACATCCGCAGCACCGGCTCGAAATCAGCCATCCTGTGGAACCCGTGGATCGAGAAAACCGGCAAATTCACCGACATGGCAGCCGACGGCTGGCAGCGCATGGTCTGCGTCGAAACCGCCAACGTGCTGGACGACGTGGTCACGCTGGCGCCTGACCAGATGCATGTGCTGGGTGTGAGTATCTGGGGTGAGGCGCTCTGATCACAGTCTGATTAACGATCAGCCATCAAAGGTCCGACTCGACCACCACGCGGACCTTTGATGCATCCATTGCGTAAGCGGCATCGGCCAGATCGTTACTGACTTTCTCGATCTTGAGTGTGCCTTCTACCCACAGCGGTGTGTAGATGTCGTCCAGCTTCAGACCCTTGGGGTAGCGCACCAGCACCAACTGGTTGGGCGGCGGAGGCGGCACGTGGATGCAGGCGCCGGGGTAAGGCACGATAAAGAACAGCGTGCTATGACCTTTGGCGTCGGTTTCGAGGGGTACAGGATAGCCACCCAAGCGAATGGTCTTGCCGTTCATGGCCGGGACGGTCTTGGTGGAATACATCACTGCCGGCAAACCCTTGCTCTGCTTCAAGCCACCTTTGCTGTCGAACGTGCCCATGGCTTCCGGAGAGTTGTGGTCAATCTCGGGCATGGCGTCGAGGGCTTTTTGATCGGACTTGGGCATCAGCTCAAGCCAGTCGGTTTCCGGCAACTGGGCGTGTGCAAGCCCGGAAAGCAGTAAAAGGGTCATCAACAGAAAGCGACGCATGATAAAGCTCGGCAAAAGGGAGAAGAGTTGCCGCGCATTCTAGCCCTCTGCGCCGTACAGAACAGAGGGCTGAACATGAAACGTTATTTCTTTTTGATCATGCCGTAGATAACCAGCAGGATGATTGCACCGACCAGTGCACCGAGGAAACCTGCACCCTCGCCTGCGTGATAGATACCCAATGCCTGGCCACCATAGGTTGCCGCGAGCGAACCGGCGATACCCAGCACAATGGTCATGATCCAGCCCATGCTGTCATCGCCCGGCTTCAGAAAGCGAGCCAACAGACCAACGATCAGGCCGATAAAGATGGTTCCAATGATACCCATGCCATTTCCCTCTGTATTAAGTGAACATGCCTGGGCAATAGCAGCCCCGACTTACTGCTATCTGAGAACAGTAGCAGGGAATGGTTCCGGCAAAATGGCGAGTTTGAGTCGAGGTGGAGAATTCTTCATGAATGGCAGGGCATCTGCATCCTCTCGCGACCCAGAGCGCCACGAACTGCCAAAACCCACGGTCGCCCCCACAAGGTCAACTATCGTGCGACGCTCTGCGTCGCATGCCGTTCTGGACGCTCCGCGTCCTCTTGCGACGCAGAGCATTGGCACAAGCGTTACGGCTTGATCAGCGCTTCGACCAACTTCACCTGGCGATCCAGCGTGGCGTGGTCGGCGCTGCGAACGGTGGCGTGGCCCACTTTGCGGCCAGCCTTGAACGCTTTACCGTAGTGGTGCAGGTGACAGTCCTCGACAGCCATGACCTTGTCCACCGCTGGCACTTCGCCGATAAAGTTGAGCATGGCGCTCTCGCCAACCTTGGCCGTCGAGCCCAGTGGCAGACCGGCAACCGCCCGCAGGTGGTTTTCGAACTGGCTGCACTCGGCGCCTTCGGTGGTCCAGTGGCCGGAGTTGTGCACACGCGGTGCAATCTCGTTGGCTTTCAGGCCACCGTCGACCTCGAAGAACTCGAATGCAAGCACGCCGACGTAATCGAGCTGCTTCAACACACGCCCGGCATAGTCTTCTGCCAGTGCCTGCAAGGGGTGATCGGTGCTGGCAATGGACAGGCGCAGAATGCCGCTGTCATGAGTGTTGTGCACCAGCGGGTAAAAACGGGTTTCACCGTCACGCGCACGCACGGCAATCAAGGATACTTCCCCAGTGAACGGCACGAAGCCTTCCAGCAGGCAAGGCACGCTGCCCAGTTCGGCGAACGTACCGACCACATCGGCTGCCGAACGCAGAACCTTCTGGCCCTTGCCGTCATAACCCAGGGTGCGGGTTTTCAGAACAGCGGGCAGACCAATGCTGGCCACGGCGGCATCCAGGTCGGCTTGCGACTGGATATCGGCGAAAGCCGGGGT
This sequence comes from Pseudomonas sp. CFBP2511, assembly GCF_030209255.1. Classification (NCBI taxonomy): domain Bacteria; kingdom Pseudomonadati; phylum Pseudomonadota; class Gammaproteobacteria; order Pseudomonadales; family Pseudomonadaceae; genus Pseudomonas; species Pseudomonas sp. CFBP2511. Next base: position 40,061 of record NZ_JARVSI010000017.1, read on the forward strand.
CGGAATGCCCAGATCCTTGAACATGCTTTTTTCAAACCAGCGGTCACGCGCAATGCGCAGCGCTTCGGCACTCGGGTAGACCGGCACGAACTGCGACAGGAACGCGACGGTTTCAGCCGGAACGCTTTCAAATTCGAACGTCACCAGATCGACTTCGTCAGCCAACTGACGCAGATGATCCAGATCGCCATAATCGGCACGCAAATGCTCACCCAACGCAGCTGCGCAAGCATCCGGCGCGGGATCGAGAAAGGCGAAGTTCATGCCCAGCGGCGTCCCTGCCAATGCCAACATGCGACCGAGCTGGCCGCCACCGATTACACCGATCTTCATGGAAAAACCTCAGGCGTGGCGTGGGTCTGGATTGTCCAGGACGCTGTCTGTCTGCTCAGTGCGAAATTTCTTCAGCGCTGCGTGAAATTGCGGGTGCTTGGCGCCGAGAATGCTTGCCGACAGCAGCGCTGCGTTGATCGCACCGGCCTTGCCGATGGCCAGCGTCGCGACCGGAATGCCAGCGGGCATCTGCACGATCGACAGCAGGGAATCGACACCCGAGAGCATGGAGGACTGCACCGGAACGCCCAATACAGGAAGGTGAGTCTTGGCAGCGCACATACCCGGCAAGTGAGCGGCACCACCGGCACCGGCGATGATCACTTCAATGCCACGGCCTTCGGCTTCGTCGGCGTACTGGAACAGCAGGTCCGGCGTGCGGTGAGCTGACACCACTTTGACTTCAAAAGGAATGCCGAGCTTTTCCAGCATGTCGGCGGTGTGGCTAAGGGTGGACCAATCGGACTTGGAGCCCATGATCACGCCAACCAGTGCGCTCATCGTCGTGCCTCTCATCGGGCGCCCGCAGGCGCGTCTTAAAACAACAAGCCACGCAGGGAACCGGCGTGGCTTGCTGTACGAATAATGACCGACTTAGCCGGCCAAAGGCCGCGCAGTATAGCGCAAAGTTGCCTGTTTAAAGCACCTGCGATCACCTTCTGTCAGCGGCCGGATTCCTGACACTCAACCCATACGCCCTACACCACAAAGGCACTGAAACTACTGCTTGCAGCGCAAAGTGCGCCTGTTATCGCTGATGGGTATCTGCTTGACTGGTGCCGCGACAGTAAAGTCGCCACCTGAATCTGACTATCAAGGATGAGAACGTCACTATGAAAAACGTAAACGTGAAAACCACATTGAAAACATGTCTGTCTCTGGCCGTCTTTTTTTACCTGCCATTTGCAACTGCAAGCGGACCCAATCTGGGGCTGTTCCTGGTTATGCATGATCAGCTCACACAGCAGGAACGCGCCGATCTGAACGAGAGTTACTTGAGCCCGCTGATCGAACAGTTGACTGAGATCACCGGGCGTAGAGTCACCGTGATCTCCATCGCCAACGAACCCGGGATCACTGACTTCGACTATCGCGGGCTGGAAAAGGCCGACCTGATGACCAACCTGTCTTTCATCAGCGAGAAATATGCAGACGCGAAAAACCTGCCGCTCCCGTCAGAGCGGCATAAGTACGTGTTCCTGACATCCAATAAAATCAGCCCGTTGACACATGGGGTTTCGGCAACAAACTACAACGTCTCCATTGCGTCGCTGAAGAACTACAACACCCTGGCACACGAAGTCGGCCACCTGCTTGGCGCCACGCACGAAGCCGCAACCGGTTTCCCGTGCCAGACGACGATGTGGGGAGACTTCACGACCTCGATCATTCCCTGCTACTACTTCAGCGAAGCCAACAAGGCGCTGATTCGTAGTTACGTCGACGGCACACCTGCCGTTAACTGAGAAATCGCCTCGCTGCGCGCCGGTTCGGCGCGCACACCCCGTTGCAATGGGCCGCCGTTCAGTTTTTTACGGCCTCGGCTACCGGCACCTGCGACCTCATGAAATGCGTGGATTTGTCCTGCACCATTTTACAGCTGAGGACTACATCGACCGCTGACAATGCTGATTCACCCGACGCCGCGATTGCTATTAATTAGGGACATGACCTGCTTTGGGTCATGAATGCTAATTAACTACTCACGGACGAGTAAAAACATGTTCAAGACAATCGCAAGAACTCTGCTGTTAATCGCTACCTTCACGCTATGCCAGGCCGCACTGGCGGATGACACCTCGAAGCGCCCGCTGTTTTTCTTTCTGCTCATTCATGACGACGTAAAGGAAACCAGCGACAAGCGTCTCGTCGAGGACTACTTTGCCTGGCTCATCAAGGACCTGGAAAGCTTCACGGGTCGCCGCGTCCATTTACAGTTCATTCGCAACGTTCCTGACGTGACGGACTTTCAGTACAAGAACGAAAACACGGACCAGACCTATGGCGCATGGAGGAGCGAAATCAATCAGTATTTGAAGGAGCAAAACCTGCCGATCAATGGCACCAGCAAATACCTGTTGGTGACCCAAAGCAGGATGAATTCAACCACGGCTGGTTTCGCCACCCTCGGTGGGAATACCGGCATAGCCTCGCTGGAAACGTTTACCGCACCTGCACATGAGCTTGGCCATATGCTCGGCGGTACTCACGAACTCGCAGAGGTCATTTACAAAGGGGGCTGGTGGTGTGAAACCAATCTGGTAGCGACCCGCCAATCCGTACGTGCCAACTGCTACTTCTACAGCGACCAAAACAAGCAAAAAATCGTCGCAAACCTGAGTGAGTACCCCTGAATAAAGCGCGGGCCGCTTGCCAGGAGCGGCCCGCCTTACAATGACTCTGGTGGTGCAGCGCTTTCAAGCTTGCGCCACAGCAGACGCACATTGGCCTTGCGCACCAATGCGCAACGGTACAGACGAATCTCCAGCGGAACGTGCCATTGCGGCCCGCCACACACCACCAATTCACCGCGCGCCAGTTCGGCGCGCACACTCAACTGCGGCACCCAGGCGATGCCCAACCCTTCAAGCGCCATGCTTTTCAGGCTGTCGGCCATCGCTGTCTCGTAAACCGTGGTGAAGCGCAAATTGCGCTGACGCAGCAGCAAATTCACTGAACGCCCGAGAAACGCCCCCGTGCTGTAGGCAAGCAAAGGCACACTGGCCTCACCTTCCATATCGAACAATGGCCGGCCCTCGGCATCGGCGGCGCAAACCGGCAGCATCTCGGTATGCCCCAGGTGCAGCGAGGGGAAGATTTCAGCATCCATCTGCAACGCAGCATCAGGATCATAGAACGCCAGCATCAAATCGCAGCCGCCTTCACGCAATGCGTGCACCGCGTCACCGACGTTGGTGGCTACCAGACGAGTCGCGATGTTCAACCCTTCGTTACGAAGTTGAGCGATCCAGCGTGGAAAGAAGCCGAGCGCCAGCGAATGCGCAGCGGCAACCTGCATGACCTCGCCCTGCCCCCCTTCCAGATGATGCAGATGCCGCACCACCTCGCCCAGCTGTTCGACCACAGTGCGCGCCGTCACCAGAAACAACTGCCCGGCGGCGGTCAATTCCACAGGCGTGCGTGAACGGTTGACCAAGACCAGCCCCAGCGCGGCCTCAAGGCTGCGGATGCGTCGGCTGAACGCCGGCTGGGTGACGAAACGACGCTCGGCAGCCTGGGAAAAGCTGCGCGTGGCCGCCAGGGCACTGAAATCCTCCAGCCATTTGCTTTCCAGATTCATCAGGTCCTCCCGGACAATGAATGAAGGCCCTCGACAGGCATCCTTTTAACGACGCCTGTGGGACGAACGACAACTCGGCGCAGATACATGAACAATCGCTATTGATCAGCAGACACGGCACGGGCCGGGTGCGACATTTTGCCCTCTTTACGCACCGGATGTAATCCAGGTCACACCTGCATTATGCCGTTATTGCATAGCCCAGCGTTTAACAGCATTGGTCAATCAAGAACGGCAAGCCCACTATTCTTGGCGTTCCGGCATTGTCCGTGCCTTTTTGAGACTTTTTTTATCATGTCCTCGCCTGCATCATCGCGCATCGAAAAAGACCTGCTAGGTGTTCTCGAAGTACCTGCCAACGCTTATTACGGCATCCAGACCCTGCGAGCGGTGAACAACTTTCACCTTTCGGGTGTGCCGCTTTCGCACTACCCGAAACTGGTAGTAGCGCTGGCCATGGTCAAGCAGGCGGCAGCCGATGCAAACCATCAGCTTGGGCACCTCAACGATACCAAGCATTCAGCGATCAGCGAGGCGTGCGCCCGGCTGATCCGCGGCGACTTCCATGACCAGTTCGTGGTCGACATGATTCAGGGCGGCGCTGGCACTTCGACCAACATGAATGCCAACGAAGTCATCGCCAACATCGCGCTGGAAACCATGGGTTTCGAGAAGGGCGAATACAAACACCTGCACCCCAACAACGACGTGAACATGGCGCAGTCCACCAACGACGCCTACCCGACCGCGATCCGCCTGGGTCTGCTGCTGGGTCATGACGCCCTTCTCGCCAGCCTTGCCAGCCTGATCCAGGCGTTCGCCGCCAAAGGCGAAGAATTCAACCATGTGCTGAAGATGGGTCGTACCCAGTTGCAGGACGCCGTTCCAATGACTCTGGGCCAGGAATTCCGCGCCTTTGCCACCACGCTGACCGAAGACCTCAACCGTCTGCGCAGCCTGGCACCCGAACTGTTGACCGAAGTCAACCTGGGCGGCACTGCCATCGGTACCGGCATTAACGCCGACCCCGGCTACCAGAAGCTTGCTGTCGACCGTTTGGCGCTGATCAGCGGTCAGCCGCTGGTGCCGGCAGCCGACCTGATCGAAGCGACCTCCGACATGGGCGCGTTCGTACTGTTCTCGGGCATGCTCAAACGCACCGCGGTCAAGCTGTCGAAGATCTGCAACGACCTGCGCCTGTTGTCCAGCGGCCCGCGCACCGGCATCAACGAAATCAACCTGCCGGCGCGCCAGCCAGGCAGCTCGATCATGCCCGGCAAGGTCAACCCGGTAATCCCGGAAGCGGTCAATCAGGTGGCCTTCGAGATCATCGGCAACGACCTGTCGCTGACCATGGCAGCCGAAGGTGGCCAGTTGCAGCTCAACGTCATGGAGCCGCTGATCGCCTACAAGATCTTCGACTCGATCCGCTTGCTGCAGCGCGCCATGGACATGCTGCGCGAACACTGCATCGTCGGCATCACCGCCAACGAACAGCGCTGCCGCGAACTGGTCGAGCACTCGATCGGTCTGGTCACCGCACTGAACCCGTACATCGGGTATGAAAACTCCACCCGTATCGCCCGTATCGCGCTGGAAACCGGCCGCGGCGTACTGGAACTGGTCCGCGAAGAAGGTCTGCTCGACGACGCCATGCTCGACGACATTCTGCGACCGGAAAACATGATCGCTCCACGTCTGGCCCCCTTGAAGGCCTGACAGGGAATGACCTGCGCAACACGCTCACCAGATTGAGGGCCTAGACACCCCTCAATTTTTTGAGGGTCTGGGAGTGATTCTCCAGACCCTTTTTTTTGCCTGCTGCAAAGGGCTCAGATGCTTGACCCAGAGCCTGTGGCGACCTGCTTCCAAGCAGCAATCCGCAGGAGCATTCATTCATCGTCGCGAATGAAGAATCAGCCTCACAAGAAAGCGACTACAGACGTAAAAACTTTGCACCGGTATAGTGCGCCCCCTCAAAAGTAGCGAGGAATAACAAAAATGTTGGAAATGATTAACGACTTTCTCTCCGGTAAGGTACTGATCGTACTTATCGTTGGCCTGGGTAGTTACTTCACGATCCGCTCGCGTTTCGTCCAGTTTCGACACTTTTTCCACATGTTCTCGGTTTTCCGCGACAGTCTGCGCAGCAGCGCCGGCCAGCTGAGTTCGTTTCAGGCCCTGATGCTCAGCCTTGCTGGCCGCGTCGGTGCAGGCAACATTGCAGGCGTCGGCATTGCCGTGACGCTGGGTGGTCCGGGTGCCGTGTTCTGGATGTGGGTCACCGCACTGGTCGGCATGTCCAGCAGTTTCATCGAGTGTTCGCTCGCGCAGCTCTACAAGCGCAAGGACTCCGAAGGCCAGTTCCGCGGCGGTCCGGCGTATTACATCCAGCACGGTCTGGGCAAACGCTGGCTGGGTATGGTCATGGCCGTACTGCTGCTGGTGACCTTCGGCTTTGCCTTCAACGGCCTGCAATCCCATGCCGTGACCGACTCGCTGAAAAGCGCGTTCAACGTCGACACCAAAACCACCGGCATCTGCCTGGTTGTGTTGCTGGGTCTGGCGTTCGTCGGCGGCATCAAGCGCATCGCGGCAATTTCCGACCTGCTGGTCCCGGTCAAGACCCTGATCTACATCGCGGTCACCATCTACGTCATCGTTCTGCAGATCGACCACGTGCCCGGCATGCTGATGACCATCGTCAGAAGCGCCTTCGGCCTTGACCCGGTATTCGGTGGCCTGATCGGCAGCGCGATCGTGATGGGCGTCAAGCGTGGTGTGTTTGCCAACGAAGCCGGTCTGGGCAGTGCGCCCAACGTGGCGGCTGTAGCGCATGTAGAACACCCGGTGGCACAGGGCGTGGTTCAGGCGTTCAGCGTGTTCCTCGACACCTTCGTCATCTGCACCTGCACCGCCTTGCTGATCCTGCTGTCGGGTATCTACGACATCGGTTACGACGGCAACGGTATCGTGCTGGCGCAAAACTCGCTGGCCGCCGTGGTCGGCGACTGGGGCCGGATCTTCATCAGCGTGGCGCTGGCGTTGTTCGTCTTCACCTCGATTCTCTACAACTACTACCTGGGCGAAAACAGCCTGCGTTTCCTGTTCGGCGAGAAGATCCAGACCATCATCATTTACCGTATCGCGGTGCTGGTACTGATCATGTGGGGCGCTGTCGTCGACTTGAAAGATGTACTGGCCTTCGCTGACATCACCATGACCATGCTGGCGTTCGTCAACCTGATCGCACTGGCGATGCTGTTCAAAGTCGTCAAGCGTATCCTCAACGACTACGATGCGCAGCGTCGGGCAGGCATCAAGACGCCAGTGTTCGACTCCAGCCAGTTCCCTGATCTGGACCTGGACCGTAGCGCCTGGCCGGCCAACCCGAGCCGTCAGTCGACACACGATGCCGAACTGGCGGGCAAGCCTGCGCCTGAAGCCCGATAAACCACGCGACATTACGCCGGAGAAGACCCATGAGTCATGATGCACATCAACCCGCTCAGCGAGTCATGGTTCTTTACACCGGCGGCACCATCGGCATGCAGGCCAGCGCCAACGGCCTGGCTCCTGCCTCGGGGTTTGAAGCACGGATGGCCGGGCAACTGGCCGACCACCCCGAGCTGCGGGTGCCGCAGTGGCGCTTTCGCGAGATGTCGCCGCTGATCGACAGCGCCAACATGACCCCCGCCTACTGGCTGCGCCTGCGTGAGGCGGTGATCGAGGCGGTGGATGTCGAGGGCTGCGACGCGGTGCTGGTGCTGCACGGCACCGACACCCTGGCGTACAGCGCCGCCGCAATGTGCTTCCAGCTGTTGGGTTTCAGCGCGCCAGTGGTGTTCACCGGTTCCATGCTGCCTGCCGGTGTGCAGGACAGCGATGCCTGGGAAAACGTCAACGGTGCCCTGCTTGCGCTGGGTTCCGGCCTGGTGTCGGGCGTTCAGCTGTATTTCCACGGGCAACTGATGACGCCTGTGCGCTGCGCAAAAATTCGCAGCTTCGGTCGTCAACCGTTCGCGCCACTGCAACGCTCGCGCGGCGGTCATGCGGTGGTTTCGTTGCCTGATGCACTGGATTACCGACGAGCCAAGGCGCAAGCCAGGGTCGCTGTATTGCCATTGTTTCCAGGCGTCGGCGCAGCCCAGCTGGACGGGTTGGTCAACAGCGGTATCCAGGGTCTGGTACTCGAATGCTTCGGCAGCGGCACCGGGCCCAGTGATGATCCGCAGTTTCTGGCCAGCCTGGAGAACGCTCGCGCGCAGGGTGTCTGCGTGGTCGCGATCACTCAGTGCCATGAAGGTGGTGTCGAGCTGGATGTGTACGAGGCGGGAAGCCGTCTGCGCGGTGCAGGTGTGCTTTCCGGTGGCGGCATGACCCGTGAAGCGGCGCTTGGCAAGTTGCATGCGCTGCTCGGTGCCGGCCTGACCACCGAAGAAGTTCGGCGTCTTGTCGAGCTGGACCTGTGTGGCGAGTTGCGTTAAGCCGCGGTAGCTTTCTTCTGCTGTATCCGAGGCGCTCCGCACATGCGGAGCACCTCACCCCTCTTACGACGCTTTGCTTTCTTCCTGCGCGCCCCTGAGCATCGAATCCAGATTGCGCTCGATGTTTTCGCACAACGCATTCATCTGAATTACGTGCTCACTGGCACGGAACGGGCTCTGCAGGTCGGTGCCGATCTTCTCGATGGCCAGCAGCATGAAGCCCACCACGGTGGAGGCCAGCGGCGTGAACCAGCCCAGGGTTTCCACCAGACCAATCGGCACGATCAGGCAGAACAGCGTGATGAACAGCCTCGGGAAGGCCACATACGGATAAGGCAAAGGCGTGTTGGCGATCCGCTCCATGCCGCCTTGGCAGTTGGAGAGATCGACCATGGTCGACTCCAGACGCGCCAGACGAATACTGTCCAGACGCCCTGCCTGATACTCCTTGGCCAGCAGTGCAGCCGAGGTGTTGAGCAGGTCGTTGGGGAAGTTGTTGGTATCGCGACGGCGTTCAAATTCCTCGCGGGGGATCAGCATCTGAATCTCGTCGCCCGGTTCAACGCCCTTCAAGTGCGCGGACAGGCACTTCACGTAGGCCACATGGCGACGCAACAAGATGGCCTTGACCGGGTTGATGCCGTTGTCGTCTTCGACCAGGGTCAGAACCTGACGGGCGAAGCTGCGTGAGCTGTTGACCATCGCGCCCCACAGCGTGCGCGCCTCCCACCAGCGATTGTAAGCGCTGGAATTGCGAAAGCTGGTCAGCACCACCAGCGCCGAACCGAGCAAGGTCAGCGGCAACGATGGCAGGTTGATCTTGCGATCGAGAAACAGCATGAAATCGACGGTGACGATCACGTCCCAGATCAGCAGCCAGAACAGCGACCAACCGACGTAACCAATGGTTTTACCGAGAAAACGGACTTTTGACATGATCGTTTGCTGCAAAGGACTACCCCACGATAAATAAGCGAGCGCGCATTCGGACCGCTACTGCATGGCCTTTGAATGCCAATCCAGCAGATGGTTCGCAAACGGCCCGCTTTATCTCGGGGCTTTATCTCAGGGCCTTGGGGTTTCTTAACAGCCAGTCAGAGCCACTTGCGGGCGTTCGCCAGTGAAGAATATCGGCCGCAACCGGACGCCGATGACGTTACCGGCATGGGCCGCGACCAGCCACAGCCAGCCGTGCAGGCTGCCCGAAGCAATCCCGCTGAAATACGCGCCGATATTGCAGCCATATGCCAGACGCGAGCCATAGCCCAGCAGCAACCCGCCGATGACCGCCGCCACCAGCGAACGCGTAGGGATGTCCAGGCTCGGTGCAAAGCGACCGGCCAGCCCTGCTGCCAGCAAGGCACCGAGCATGATGCCGATGTCCATCACGCTGGTGATGTCTTCCCACACCGGTGCCGCCAGCGCCTTGGCATTCGCAGCGCTCTGCCAGAACACCCAGTTGCCGACGTCCACGCCTAGACCACTGGCAGCCTTGGCGCCCCACAACGCGAACGCCGAGGTGATCCCCCAGGGGCGACCCGCCAACGCCAGTGTCGCGTAATTCAGAAGCGCCAATGCCACAGCGCCCCAGACCAGAATCCACGGCCCACGCAACACGCGAGACAGACCGCGATGCTCAGTGGTCACCGGCGCTTCAAGCTGGCCATGACGACGCTTTTCGAGCTTCACGGTCACCAACGCAATCAAGGCAAACAGCGCAAGGTTCACGATCAGCGCAGGCAGCACGCCGAAGGTCTTGACCACCGAAACAGCCGGGAACGCAGGCAGCGCAAACCACCAGTCCACATGATGGGTAGCGATCAACGAACCGAGGATAAAAAACAGCAGCGTCACCAGCATGCGCGCGTTGCCGCCACCCGCAGTGAACAGCGTGCCGGACGCACAACCGCCGCCCAGCTGCATGCCGATGCCGAAAATAAATGCACCCACCACGACTGAAACGCCCACCGGTGCAACCAGCCCGGTGACAGGCTGGCCAAACAGCGTGCCCGCACCCAATGCCGGAAAAAACAACACCACGGCCACCGCCAGCATGACCATTTGTGCGCGCAGGCCCGCGCCACGCCGCTCACGGATGAACACCCGCCACGCCGAGGTGAAGCCGAATGCCGCGTGATACAGCGTCACGCCCAGCGCGGCACCGACGATCCACAGCATCACCTGGCGAGTGCCGACACTGAGCAGCAGAAACTGGGCGCCCATCAGCAGCAGGAACAGCGCAGCCAGCGGCGCGCCGAACTTGCGGCCGGGTGTTGCAGAAAGAGAGTTGTTCATGGGTATCTCAACGACAAGTTGCAGAAAGTGCAGAGTATACGGGGTACTGCCGACCTACTCCGGCCAGACCATGCGCAGCCTGTTCAACGCATCCGCGATGGCGGGCTCAGGCACAGCGGCGAACCCAAGCACCAGACCGGCACGGTTATCCACAGGCTCGTCGGAATCGGACAGCCAGTATCCACTCAATGGGCTCATCTCGACGCCAACGCTTCTGGCTTTGGCAATCAACGCTTGCTCGCGCGCAACGCTGTCGACCTTGACCATTACGTGCAGGCCCGCCACGACTTTGGGCATTGCCGCGCAGCCGGGAACGTCGCCAGGCCAGCCGGCCAACAGCGCATCACGACGACTCAGGGCCGCACGACGCATGCGGCGGATGTGTCGCTGAAAATGCCCTTGGGCAATGAATTGCGCCATGACCGCCTGCACGCCGATCTCGGTATGGCGCATGTCCACCGCCTTGCGCTGGCTGAACGGACGCACCAGATGCTCGGGCAGCACCAGATAGCCCAGGCGCAGCGCCGGGAAGACAATCTTGCCGAACGTCCCGACGTAAAGCACTCGCCCGTTCTGATCGAGCGCAGCCAAGGGTGCCAAGGGCGACCCGCTGTAGCGGTACTCGCCGTCGTAATCGTCCTCGACGATCCAGCTCTGGTTTTTCTCGGCCCAGGCCAGCAACTCCAGACGCCGGGCCAGGCTCATGACCACGCCTGTAGGGTATTGATGCGAAGGCGTAACGTACGCCAGCCGACAGTCCGTCTGCTCAAGGTCGGCGCAACGCATACCCTCGCTGTCCACCGCTACACCCTGCAACCGCGCACCCGCCAGTGCGAACGCGTGACCTGCCGCGCGATAGCCCGGATTTTCCACTGCAACGCCCTCGCCTGGCGTCACCAGCAGCTGTGCACAAAGGCTGATTGCGTGCTGCGCGCCACTGGTGATCACAATTTGCTCAGCAGTACAGCCCAGCCCTCGCGAGGAGCGAAGATACGCCGCAACCAGCTCTCGCAGCCGCCACTCTCCCGCCGCAGCGCCATAGCCCAGTTGATCGAGATTTGGCTTGCGCCAAAAAGACGCATACAGCTTGCCCCACAAGGCGAACGGGAAAAGGTCAAACGCGGGAACCCCGACCCTAAAGGCCTTGGGCCGGTCATCCGGGGGCTCATTGAGGTGGTGCTTTTCAACCCGTTGCAGCGCGGGGTTGTGGATAACTTGATTCGGCAGATTCTGCGTGTTTTCAACCGCAAATGTGGACAAACCTGTGCATAACCCTGTGTGCAAACCTGTGGGTAAGTTGGTGGATAGTTTTCCGGGAGCATTGCGCTGAAGCGCAGCGTGACGTCCGGCCAGTTGCGCGACGTAAGTGCCATCGCCAACGCGCCCTTCAATGAAACCTTCGGCGTATAGCTGATCGAAGGCGCGCATCACACTGTTGCGAGAAATCGCCAGCGATTTTGCCAGATCCCGACTGGCCGGCAGGCGCATGCCGCTGCTCAGGCGTCCGTCGAGGATTTGCCGACGCAGAATTTCATACAGCTGCTTGCTAAGACCTTGGCCTGGGTCCAGTTCGATACCGATAAGCGTGGGTGGAAACGCAACGCGGTCTGCCGACATTAGATTGGCTCTGTGAAATCTATTGAAAATGGATCTTACAACAGACCAATAGCTTGCCTAGGATTCCCTCATCAGCCGAGGAAAATCGTTATGTACATACCCAATGCCTTCAGGGAAAGCGATACAGACAACCTTCAGGAGCACATGGACAAGACTCGCCTGGCCATTCTGGTCACCCAAGGTGACGACGGCCTGCACGCGACCCACCTGCCGCTGCTTTTGCGTAGCGATGAAGGTCCGTATGGCACGCTCTACGGGCACATGGCCAAGGCCAACCCGCAATGGCAGCAACTGAATACCGACGCCGAGGCAATGGTGATTTTCCCGGGTGAAGATGCCTACGTGAGCCCGTCGTTCTACCCGAGTAAAGCGGAACACGGCAAGGTCGTGCCGACCTGGAATTATCTGGCCGTGCACGCCTATGGTCAGGCTGAGTGCTTCACCGATCCCGACCGGCTGCATCAACTGCTCAATGACCTCACCGATCGGCACGAGTCCAGTCGTGCCCAACCGTGGTCGATCAACGATGCGCCCGCGGACTACATTGCAAAGATGCTCGGCGCCATTGTCGGGTTTTCCATTCCCGTGCAGCGCCTGCAAGGTAAACGCAAACTCAGCCAGAACCGCAGCGCTGAGGATATGGCCGGTGTACGCGACGGTCTTGGCGCAAGCCATCTTGCAAATGACCAACAAATCGCTCGCTTGATGAGCGGATGGAGACCTTCATGACCGACGTCCGGATTCGCCCCGTCGCTGCCGACGATCATCAGGCCTGGCTGCCGTTATGGCAGGCCTATCTGAGTTTTTACAAGACCGAGCTGCCCGAAGGCGTGAGCGAGGTCACCTGGCAACGCTTTCTCGACCCCAGCGAGCCGACTCATTCGGCACTGGCCTGGCTGGATGGCAAAGCGGTGGGCATGGTGAACTTCATCTATCATCGCTCCAACTGGAGCATCAACAACGCCTGCTACCTGCAAGACCTGATCGTCGCCCCCGAGCAGCGCGGGACGGGCGTAGGCCGGCAGTTGATCGAGTTTGTCTACGCCACGGCCAGGGCCGATGGCTGCGACAAGGTGCACTGGCTGACCCATGAAACCAACGTCACGGCCATCCGGTTGTATGGGCGGATTGCCGATCGCGGCGGGTACATCCAATTTCGTAAAGCACTCTGAAACAGGAAGTGATTCATGTCGGACATCATGCTGGACTGGCAAGCCGCAGAGCTGCCCACTGATAAAACGCTCGCCGGCCGGTTTATTCGCCTGGAGAAGCTCGATACTTCACGTCACGGCGATGACTTGTGGGCCGTGCTTCAAGGCCCGGATGCCGACCTCAAGTTGTGGGATTATCTGCCTTACGGTCCTTTCATCGAACGCGTTGACTTCGACACATGGCTGACCGGGCATCAGGCGGCCTCCGACCCTTGGTTCTACACCGTGATCGATCAACAGACCGGCAAAGCCGAAGGCGTTATCAGCCTGATGTCGATCTTCGCCGTACATGGCCGAATCGAAATAGGTCACGTCACGTTCAGCGCCGCCATGCAACGCACCCCCAAAGGCACCGAAGCCGTTTACCTGCTGGCCAGGGAAGCCTTTGCGCTGGGCAATCGACGTGTGGAATGGAAATGCAACGCCAACAACGCTCGTTCCAAACGCGCTGCCGAGCGATTCGGTTTCAGCTACGAAGGTACCTTTCGCCAACACATGGTGGTGAAAGGCCTGAGCCGAGACACCGCGTGGTATTCGATGCTCAACAGCGAATGGCCTGAACGGCAAAAGGCATTCGAGCACTGGCTGGCTGTGGATAACTTCGCAGACGGTCAGCAGATCAAAGGGCTTGAAGCGTTTCGATGAAGGAACACCATTATCGTGCGACGCTGCATCAGCATGGCGCTCGAAAAACCACCTCGGCATGCCGTTCTGGACACTCTGCGTCCTCTTCGCGACGCAGAGCGTCGAGAGCTGCATTCCCACGCGGGAGCGTAGGGAACGATAATCCTGACTATCGTGCTGAAATTCTGTGTCGGTATGCTGATCTCAACTATCGTGCGACGCTCTGCGTCGTCATGCCGTTCCGGACGCTCCGCGTCCTCTTCGCGACGCAGAGCGTCTATAGCTGCATTCCCACGCGGGAGCGTAGGGAACGATAATCCTGACTATCGTGCTGAA
>NZ_JARVSI010000026.1:0-50462 GCF_030209255.1 Pseudomonas sp. CFBP2511
AGATTTGTGACGCAGAGCGTCACCCAAGGCATTCCTAGGCTGGAGCGTGAGGAACGATAGGTGTCTGGGCTGGAGCGTGGAACGATAATCTCGACTATCGTGCGGCGCTCTGTGTCCGGTCCTGTTGGGTGCAGCGGGCGTTGAGGCGAGAATATTCGTGACCCTATTCCGTAGAAGTCACTTATTGTCCACTCACCTCAATGTCAGTAAGCTGCGCCCATGAACAAAACCATCAGCAATCCCGCAGCAGGCCGTGGTCCGGTGGACCATGAGATTCGTGATCAGATCGTGATTGCGGCCACAGAACATTTCAGTCAATACGGTTACGGCAAGACCACTGTGTCCGATCTGGCCAGGGCTATCGGGTTTTCCAAGGCGTACATCTACAAGTTCTTCGAGTCCAAGCAGGCCATCGGCGAGATGATCTGCGCCAACTGTCTGAGTGAAATCGAAGCAGAGGTCAGAGCAGCAGTCAACGAAACCGACCGCCCGCCCGAAAAGCTGCGACGCATGTTCAAATCAGTCGTCGAAGCCAGCATTCGCCTGTTCTCGCATGACCGCAAGCTGTACGAGATTGCTACGTCGGCAGCGACCGAGCGCTGGCAGGCGACGTTGATTTACGAGGACAACCTCAAGGCCATGCTTCAGAACATTCTGCAGGAAGGTCGGCAAACCGGCGACTTCGAGCGTAAGACGCCCCTTGATGAAACCGTCATGGCGATCTATCTGGTAATGCGTCCCTACATCAACCCGCTGCTCCTGCAACACGCCTTCGATCACACCGACGAAGGCCCGAGTCAGCTATCCAGCCTGGTGCTGCGCAGCCTGTCGCCGTGACAAAACAATGATTGTGACCATTGACTAATTTGGTCACTGGAATCAAAGTGCAGATATCGATCACTGCACGTTGAGATTCCCATGCTCCGGCACCGCTTTGCTTTGCTTGTTCTTGCCAGTGTTCTGCCGGTGGCCCTGACCGCCTGCAGCGAAAAAACGCAACCGGACCCACGCACAGACGCGCCGTTGGTGCGCGTGGCGATCCTCCAGGAAGCCAGCGTAGCGCCCCGCTCGTTCACCGGCACCGTGGCGGCGCGGGTGCAAAGCGACCTCGGTTTCCGGGTGTCCGGCAAGGTGCTGGAGCGCTTTGTCGATACCGGGCAGGCCGTCAAGCGCGGCCAACCGCTGATGCGTATCGACCCTGCCGACCTGAAGCTTGCTGCGCACGCACAGCGCGAAGCAGTGACGGCGGCCAAAGCGCAGGCAAAGCAGGCAGCGGACGAAGAGACGCGCTATAGAAGCCTGCGCAGCAGCGGCGCAATTTCAGCCTCCAGCTACGACCAGATCAAAGCGACGGCGGACTCGGCCAAAGCTCAACTCAGTTCGGCCCAAGCGCAGGCTGAAGTGGCCCTCAACGCGACCCGATACGCAGACCTTGTAGCGGATGCCGACGGTATCGTCATGGAAACCCTCGTTGAACCCGGTCAGGTCGTCAGCGCAGGGCAAGCAGTGGTGCGCGTGGCGCACGCCGGGCCGCGTGAAGCCGTCATCCAGCTTCCGGAAAACCTGCGCCCTCTCATAGGTTCTGCCGCCCAGGCCACGCTGTTCGGCAACAAAGACCTGAGCACCACGACCCGGCTGCGACAGCTGTCGGACGTCGCGGACCGCCAGACCCGCACCTTCGAGGCACGTTATGTGCTGGAAGGCGAGATGGCAAATGCACCGCTCGGCACCACCATTACTGTGAAGATCCCCAGTGCCGATGTCGCCGGGCAGAGCACGCTGCAGGTGCCCATCGGTGCGTTATACGACGCTGGCAAAGGACCGGGTGTCTGGGTCATTCAAGGGGAGCCGGCTCAGGTCAACTGGGCACCGGTAGTGGTTCAGCACCTTGATGACGAGCACGCCCGCATCAGTACGCAACTCAAGCCTGGCGCGCGGATAGTCGCACTCGGCGCGCACCTTCTGCATGAAGCCCAGCAGGTCAGGGTGATCGCTCCAGCGAACGTCGCTGTGGCGGAGGGTGCGCGCCCATGAGCGAAGGTCGTTTCAACCTGTCAGCGCTGGCCGTGCGCGAGCGCTCGATCACCCTGTTCCTGATTTGCCTGATTTCGCTGGCCGGGGTCATTGCCTTTTTCAAACTGGGCCGCGCCGAAGACCCGGCCTTCACGGTCAAGGTAATGACCGTGGTGTCGGTCTGGCCGGGCGCAACCGCCCAGGAGATGCAGGATCAGGTGGCGGAGAAGATCGAAAAGCGCCTTCAGGAACTGCGCTGGTACGACCGCACCGAAACCTACACGCGGCCTGGCATGGCATTCACAACCCTGACCCTGCTCGACAGCACGCCGCCGTCGCAAGTGCCGGATGAGTTTTATCAGGCACGCAAGAAAATCGGTGACGAGGCCATGACGCTTCCGGCCGGGGTGATCGGGCCGATGGTCAACGACGAGTATTCGGACGTTACTTTCGCGCTGTTCGCGCTCAAGGCCAAAGGCGAGCCGCAGCGCGTGCTGGCACGTGACGCCGAATCGCTGCGCCAGCGCCTGCTGCATGTGCCGGGTGTGAAGAAGGTCAACATCGTGGGCGAGCAGCCCGAGCGCATCTACGTCGAGTTCTCCCACGAGCGACTGGCAACGCTGGGTATCAGCCCGCAAGAGGTATTTGCCGCGCTGAATAATCAGAATGCGCTTACCCCGGCAGGCTCGGTCGAAACCCGTGGGCCGCAGGTGTTCATTCGGCTCGACGGCGCTTTCGATGAGCTGCAGAAGATCCGCGATACGCCGGTTGTGGCTCAGGGCCGCACGCTGAAGCTGGCGGACATTGCCACGGTCAAACGCGGTTACGAAGACCCGGCAACGTTCATGATTCGCAACGGCGGCGAGCCGGCACTGTTGCTGGGGATCGTCATGCGCGATGGCTGGAACGGGCTGGACCTTGGAAAGGCGCTGGATCATGAGGTGGGCGCGATCAACGCCGAGCTGCCCTTGGGCATGAGCCTGAACAAGGTCACGGACCAGGCCGTCAACATCAGTTCGGCGGTCGATGAGTTCATGATCAAGTTTTTCGTCGCATTGCTGGTGGTCATGCTGGTCTGCTTTATCAGCATGGGCTGGCGTGTGGGCGTTGTGGTGGCTGCCGCCGTACCGCTGACCCTGGCGGTGGTCTTCGTGATCATGGCCATGAGCGG
This sequence comes from Pseudomonas sp. CFBP2511, assembly GCF_030209255.1. NCBI lineage: Bacteria > Pseudomonadati > Pseudomonadota > Gammaproteobacteria > Pseudomonadales > Pseudomonadaceae > Pseudomonas > Pseudomonas sp. CFBP2511. The sequence goes on from NZ_JARVSI010000026.1 coordinate 3,185, forward strand.
CAAGAATTTCGACCGCATTACATTGGGTTCACTGATTCTGGCGCTCGGGCTGCTGGTCGACGACGCGATCATCGCCATCGAAATGATGGTGGTGAAGATGGAAGAAGGTTACGACCGCATCGCGGCCTCTGCGTACGCCTGGAGCCACACCGCCGCGCCCATGTTATCCGGCACCCTGGTCACCGCTGTCGGCTTCATGCCCAACGGTTTTGCGCGCTCCACGGCAGGCGAATACACCAGCAACATGTTCTGGATCGTCGGTATCGCGCTGATTGCCTCGTGGGTGGTAGCGGTGTTTTTCACACCGTATCTGGGCGTGAAACTGTTGCCTGAGGTGAAGCAGGTCGAAGGCGGCCATGCCGCACTTTACGACACGCCACGCTACAACCGTTTCCGCCGGGTGCTGGCGCACGTCATTGCAGGCAAGTGGCTGGTCGCAGGTTCGGTCATCGGGTTGTTCGTCCTGGCCGTGCTGGGCATGGGGCTGGTCAAGAAACAGTTCTTTCCGGTGTCAGACCGCCCCGAAGTGCTGGTCGAACTGCAGATGCCTTACGGCACCTCGATTGCTCAAACCAGCGCGGCCGCGGCCAAAGTGGAAAGCTGGCTGGCCGAGCAGGCAGAAGCCGGGATCGTCACCGCCTACATTGGCCAGGGCGCGCCACGTTTCTACATGGCGATGGGGCCGGAATTACCTGACCCGTCATTTGCCAAGATCGTGGTGCGCACCGACAGCCAGGAACAGCGCGAGACACTGAAACACCGCTTGCGTCAGGCTATTTCCGAAGGGCTGGCTGGCGAGGCGCAAGTGCGCGTCACGCAACTGGTCTTCGGCCCGTATTCACCCTACCCGGTCGCCTACCGCGTTACCGGCCATGACCCGGACACACTGCGCAGCATTGCGGCGCAGGTGCAACAGGTGCTGAGCGCCAGCCCGATGATGCGCACCGTCAATACTGACTGGGGCACGCGCACCCCAACGCTGCATTTCACCTTGCAACAGGACCGGATGCAGGCCATCGGGCTGAGTTCCAGCCAGGTCGCGCAACAATTGCAGTTCCTGCTGACCGGCCTGCCGGTTACGGCGGTGCGCGAGGACATTCGCACCGTGCAGGTGGTTGCCCGCTCGGCTGGCGACACCCGACTGGATCCGGCAAAAATCATGGACTTCACCCTCACAGGCGTCGATGGGCAACGTGTTCCGCTGTCGCAGATCGGTGCAGTCGATGTGCGCATGGAAGAGTCGGTCATGCGCCGGCGCGACCGCACGCCAACCATCACCGTACGGGGCGACATCGCCGACGGCCTGCAACCGCCAGATGTATCGACGGCCATTACCCGGCAGTTGCAGCCCATCATCGACACGCTGCCCAGTGGCTACCGGATCGATCAGGCAGGTTCAATCGAGGAATCCGGCAAGGCAATGGCGGCGATGTTGCCACTGTTCCCGATCATGCTGGCGGTCACGCTGATCATCCTGATTCTGCAGGTGCGTTCGATATCGGCCATGGTCATGGTGTTTCTGACCAGCCCGCTGGGGCTGATCGGTGTGGTGCCTACGCTGATCCTCTTTCAGCAGCCCTTCGGCATCAATGCACTGGTCGGGCTGATCGCACTGTCCGGCATTCTGATGCGCAACACGCTGATCCTGATCGGCCAGATCCACCACAATGAACAGGCGGGGCTCGACCCGTTTCAAGCCGTGGTCGAAGCCACTGTACAACGTGCGCGCCCGGTGATACTGACAGCGCTGGCCGCCATTCTGGCGTTTATCCCCCTCACCCATTCGGTGTTCTGGGGCACGCTGGCCTACACGCTGATCGGCGGCACATTCGCCGGTACGGTGCTGACCCTGGTGTTTCTGCCGGCAATGTACTCGATCTGGTTCAGGATCAGGCCCGATGGCAACGAGCGGCCGCAAGGCGGTCATTCCTTGTCCACAGGTAAAGGGGTGAGCTAGTGCAAGACCGTTCCGGTGACTGCACGATTCAAGGCAACGGTCTGAGTGTGGCTCAGGGGCTCGGGTGCAGACATAAGCGCTTTCAGCACCGTTTCACGATGCTGCGCGGCTTGAGTTTTATCAGCAGCGGCCAATGCGCGCTCCAGCTCACCAACCAGCAATTCGGTGCAATAAGCCGGAGTGCCCGGCTGCTGACGCCATGAGTCGGATAAACTGCCCGAGTCCACGGCATCAAAGCCCGTTGCATCGACCAGCTTCATCGCTACTGCCTTGGCTTCGTCATTATCGCCAGCAACCGGAAGGGCCAGTCGCAAAAGCGAACCGATTGGCAAGCCCTTGCTGGCAAGCGTCTCGGCCAGCAAAGCATTCCAGGCTTTAACCACCGGGCGGCCGATCTGTTTACTGACCCACACGCTTTCGGGCTGGCCATCGTCAATACCCTCTATCACGCCGTCGCGGATGGGGTAGTAATTGGACGTGTCGATAACCACAACATGCGCAGGCACCTGGCTGAACAGGTTAGCCAGGTCCGGATAGTTTGCGAACGGGATCGATGTAATCACCACATCAACGCCGTTGACCGCCTCTTCCTTACTGACCGCATTGGCCCCCACATCGCGGGCAAGATCGCCAATGGAATCGGGGCCTCTGGAGTTGGCCAATTTGATTTCATGACCACTGGCGGCCAGTTTACGGGCCAGGCTCGCGCCAATCGGGCCTGTGCCGATAATTCCGATCTTCATGTGTTCGTCCTCTTTCGGGGGATAAGTACCGCGCGCCGTTCAGTCAGTTGCAGGACGCGCAAAGTCGTTCAGCGTGTCGCGAAGTGTCTCCAGCCCATCATCGGTAAGCTGACAAGCGCTCTTTATTTGCTCGGTGACGCTCCACGTAGCCTCACGTAACGCCTCTCCGGCCTCGGTCAACGCGATCAATACCCGGCGCTCATCACTCCGATCTCGAGTACGCGTGACCATGCCCGAGACTTCCAGGCGTTTGAGCAGTGGCGTGATGGTGCCGGTGTCCATCGCAAGTCTGGCGCCCAGTTCGCCCACGCTTCTGGGGGCGGCGCTGAACAGCTCAAGCATGACGAGGTATTGCGGAAATGTGAGACCCAACGGCTCCAGCAGAGGCTTGTGCAGACGGATCATTCGATTGGCGGCGCCATAGAGTGCGAAGGACAGTTGAGTCCCGACTTCTCGGCGCGCTTTTGATTTATTGGCACTCATTGCGTTTTCTAGCTCGCTACTATCTAGTGCGCTAGACAATAGCAGCAATAACCGGTTCAGGCAAAACAGGCGGACTTGAATGACAGCATCAGACTCAGGCGAATGTGCTTTGCCGCGTGAGCTCAGTCAGTCAAAAATGCAGACGGCCTAACGGTGAGTAAGGTGCAGGATCGATGATCGGTTTGCGGCCCAGCAGCAAGTCGGTGAGTAGCTGACACGAGGCAGGCGCTAGCACCAGGCCGTTGCGGTAGTGGCCGCAGTTGAGCCAAAGCCCATCGAAGCCAGCCAGTGGCCCGATGAAGGGAATCCCTTCGGGCGAGCCGGGACGCAGACCCGCCCATTGGGCGATGGGTTCGGCGTTGGCCAGTTCGGGAAGCAATTCGATGGCCGACGCCTTGAGACTTTCCAGCGCGGCCTGCGTGGTGGTCTTGTCGAACCCTTCATGCTCCAGCGTGCTGCCGATCAGAATGTGGCCATCGCGACGCGGGATTGCGTAGCGCCCTTTGGCCAGGACCATGCTGGAGAGGAAGTCAGATGCGCATTTGTAGAGGATCATCTGCCCTTTCACCGGCTCGACCGGCAGGTCCAGGCCGAGGGTTTTGAGCAAGTCACCGCTCCAGGCTCCCGCAGCCAGAATCACCCGATCACCGGTCACATCGCCTGACGGCGTGCTCACGCCTGAAACCCTGCTGCCTTCGCGCACAAAGCCGCTGACGTCGCACTGCTCGCGAATGTCCACGTTGGGCATCGCCAGCAGCGCGGCTTTGAGCGACTTGACCAGCCGAGGGTTGCGCACATTCGCCACGTCGGCCATGTAGATCGCCCGCGAGTACCCTTCCCCCAGCGCCGGCACGGCATCGTTCACTGCCGAGATATCGACACTGCTCAATGGCCGGTTCTCACGCGCAGCCCAGTCGAGCGCGCCCTGTTCGTCGTCGAGGTCGAGCCAGTACAGGCCAGTCTTGTGCACTTCGGGGTCGATGCCGGTTTGCGCAAGCAGACGCTCGGCGAGGTGCGGGTAGAAATCCTGCGACCAGTGCGCCAGCGCGGTGACTGCCGGGCTGTAGCGCCACGGATAAAGCGGCGAAACAATCCCGCCGCCTGCCCAGGAGGACTCTTGCCCGACACCCGAACGATCCAGCAATACGACGTTGACCTGCTCGGAGGCGAGATTGAAGGCGGTCAGCAGACCTATGACACCGCCGCCGACAATGACTACTTTTTGCTTGGGCATCTTGGTCTCGGGACAAGGGAAAACGGTTTCAGCGGCCCCAGCAGTCTTTGGTGGTGACGCCAGTGGTGGCGCCTGAGTTGCTGCGCGCACCGGTATTGGTGATGACGAAACTGCCGCATTTGTCGCCGGCCATCAATGTATTGGGGATAGGTGTTGCGGTCAGTGTGAAGTCGGTGGCGGTGGGGGCCGACGCTATTGTGTAATAAGAGTTACCCCCGCTTACCCCTATTCCAACATAGGTTGCTGTTCGCGAAAACCCACGCTCAAGTGCCTGGGTCTGCTCGGAAAGCAAACTGGCGATTGCCGAGCGCTGAGTACGCCTCACGTACTCGGTATAACTGGGATACGCGATGGCGGCCAGAATACCGACAATCGCCACGACGATCATGAGTTCGATCAACGTAAAGCCCCTGGATGTCGCTCGCATGATTCGTTTCCCTATTGGATTTGTCGCCACATGATGCGCTGGTTATTCCCGGCCTCAGGCAGTCCCGACGGAGCGGCACCGCTGGAATCTTGCCAGACCTTGGTCTCATTACCGCCACCACCGGTGTTATTAAAAACAGCGGCTACTACGGGTATACCTGAACCGACAGCAAACCCTGCCACACCCAGATCAAAACTGTTGACAAGGTTATCGCCGTTTGTATCAAGCACCTGATAATTAAGCATGCTTCCGGTAGCAGCATTCAGCTCAAACACCCGCCCGGTCCCCGTGCTTTCGCAGGGATCGGCTGAGTTCACGGAAGCAGTGGAAAATATTATCCGGTCTCGGCTGGTGAGCGCAGGGTAGATAATCCGCTCCCCCACATAAGGCGCAACCGTGGCGAGCGGCATGAACCACCCCTTCTTGACTGACCAATCTACATCGTTGGAAGTTGACGTGAAGTAGGTAGTCCCGTTACTGACAATACTGCCATTGACCGCCTGCGCCTGCAGGTTTGCTTCGACAATACTTCCTGTTGCGCTGTCGGCATCCCAGATGGCGTAGAAGTCCTGCAGGCTTGTAGTTTGTTTGTCTGCAACCTCAAGAAACTTGCCAGTGCCAAAATAAACGATCTTGCCGTTGAGTGGATGATCGAGCAAAAACGGCTGAACCGTTATCGGCTGATTGGCACCGCGCGGTGCGGTAAACAGTGGCGCACCCGAAAATGCCACTTTCCAGCTTGCAGCACTGGCCCCACTCATGTCGAACTTCCACAGCCGCCCTTTCAGATCCCCTGCGTATGCAGCCTGAACCACATTCTGAGAGTTGACCCGCAGCTTGACTGATGACAAACCGTTATCGGTTTCGTTGTTCAGGACAGGCGTCTGAATCTCGGCAATCAATGCTCCGGTATTGGCATTGAGCACAAAGAGCGAAGCTCTGCCGGTGAAGCTGCCATAACCGTTGCCAACCACCACGATCCCGGTACCATTCGCCATTCGAGCGACATCGGGTTCTGAATATGCGTACCCCAGATTATTAAATTTATTGGTGGTATCCGAGGTGTCAGGCGCTTTAACTTCCCACAGTGCACCGATGGTGTTACTGACGCCCTCAAACAACTTGATCGCGAAAAACGCTTTGCCACCCGCTCCAGTACCGCCATAAGCAACGGTTCGCCATGCGGAACCAGCGGAAAGCTGCGTGTCGAAAACGGCTATTTGACCATCCACCGTAAACTTGTGAACGCCAGATCCATAAGTCGTCGATGCGATGGTCGCCAGCGAGGTCAGAGCAGTCGATGGCATATAGGCATACCGTCTGGAGCCATCCGCTGGATTAATTACGTTGAAAAATCCGTCGTTGGCATTGGCCAGAATACTGGAATTCATGCTGCCAGCCTTGGTAGCCAGATAGGTGATGTAACTGGTATCGCCTAACAAGCTGGTAGCTGTCTTTTGCGCAGGTATCGCCACGCCAAGTGATGAATTGACAATATCGCCCAATAGCCGGGTGCGTGTACGCAACTTTGAATTGGCAGTGCCCTTGGCCCAGGAAATCAGCTCTGTCCCGCTGACATTGGTCGGCAAGGTGGCATTCAAGGCAGCTTGCTGGGCAGCGCTGAAGTTTGCGTAATCCAAAGTTATTTTCACCGGGGTGGCGACCGTGCTCCATGACTCGAATACCGGCGCAGTTGATCCGCTGACAATGGCCGTGTCGGTGGTCCAGACAGGCGCACTCAACGCCTTCGTTGTAGGGTCCACATTAAAAGCCCTGATGGTGCCGTGCCAGTCAGTCGGATCGTAAAGCGCTTGATAGAACTGAGTGCCCACCTGGAGCGTTGAAGAATTGCCTGTCCCGGCAGCGCCCGATCCCATCCTGGCATAGATGTCACTCAGCGCCAGATTCAACGCCGAGCTAAGCCCTGAGCTGTCATTGGCTTGAAAGTACTTGCCATGACCATGATCATTGTCAGCCGCATCAATCAGCATCTGGTTTGAAAGAGTAAAACCCACGGTGTAAGTGCTGACGTTCTGCTTGGCGAAACCTGCCGTATCCCAGCTCTTGCCGGTCAGATCACCCCCGGCATTCACGGCATCACGGCGCAGATCAATGTCGTAGGCAAACTTGGCCAGATCATCCAGATACAGTGTATCCCCCTCCCCGTCGCCAGCCAGATTGTCACCGTCGTTGACGGCGTTCAAATCCCAATTGGGCAGTGACCGGGTGGTATCCAGAATGTCGTCAGGGTCGTTGATCGGGAAGGTTCGGTCGTAGGTTGGCAAGCCGTCAGTGATCACGACGCCATAGTTTTTCTGGCAGCGATACTGGATAGGGCTGACATACGTCGAGCCACTTTGATAGAACGGCGTCATGCCTCGAAAGTATCGGGTAATCTCGTAATAGGTTTCAGCCAAAGGCGTGTTGGCCGAGGGCGTCAGGTTGGCAATCGCCTGTTTCAGGGCATTGACGTTGGCCGTTGCCTGGGCCTGAGTGACACCTGTCGGCTGATAGGTCGTTGCAGTGACTGGCGACAGATCCGTAATGACCCGGGCAACCTTTCCCCCGGGACCGGGATCGCCGCTAATGGGTTCATTGTAGGAAGCGAGCCCAATCCTGAGGGTCAGGTTGTTTGAAACCAGATTGGTCGCTACTGTTTTCGCGACATTCATTCGATAATCATTGGGAATTACGTTATTGGTGTAGTTGCGAACCCCCAGCAGATTGGGGCTGACCAGATCGATCAGATAGGACAAATAGTCAGCGGTATAACGCGTCAGCCCATTCCCGGCAGGATCAGGCAGGTTCAGGCAATACTGAAGTCCGTTGCGAAATACTGCGCGACCGCCGAACGGACACATCAACGAAAAGTTGAATATGCTGTTCGCATTGATATCGCCCAGCGACAGGGTCTGATCCTCCGAGATTGTACTCATGAACGGACAAACCACAGTGATAAGACCGCTCAGGCACTGCGTCGAGTAGTAGCCGATATCCGGACGATTGACCGAGGCGTCAAACCCTGAAGCCCAGATAATGTTGTACATGCTGCCCGAGTTATCCACGAGCAGCATCAGGTTGGGGGGCACCGCAGGTGCGCTGAGCAGCGGCACCTGCACTGGCGTAAATGCGTAGACCGGGGTTGTCAGATACAACGCCAGCAAAATCCCGTAAATATGCCTGGAGAAGTGGCGGAGCGACTTAGCAACCCGTGACATAGATACTCTCCAGAACAGTGCGTGATGGCCCTTGAATGGCGACAGCCGTCACCCGGTATACCGTCTTTTTGAGCAGATCAGGGTTTATGCATTTAACAAGAGGGCCGAACGGGGCACCCAGGTTCTGAATGCCGTAAAACGCGCCATTTCCACCAATCCATTTCACACCGGAAGCACCTACGCCAGCAGCTGTAATCACAGTGGACTCCGCAGGCGGCGCGCAGCTGAAAGAAGTGTTACAAGCCGCAAGCGAAAAATTGGCGACCAGTATCGAGGACTCTCCCAAGCGCAACTGCGCTTCAGCAGACTGGAACGATTGATTGCGAATCGTTACGCTACCCGCCATTTTTTCCTGCAGGGTAGCGTTCTGCATCGAAGAAATCCCCAACAGCGTGAGAAGTAAAAGGAATACAAGACTGACCAGCAACACCATGCCACGCTGCTTTACGGGAAAAGGCCTTATCGTTTGATATCGCACGGTCTTGTTCATGCTCGGCCCGTTCAAAAGCGGTTACGCAGGTAGGCAACAACGTTGTACTGCTGATTCTTGACCACGCCGTTCTGCCCATCCTGCAGCGTCAGACTTATGCGAACGCTGCGTACGTTAACAGCGTTGGCGTTGGTGACGGCCGTGGTATAGGACATCGGGTTGCCTGCCATTCCAAAGGAAACTGAAAAGTCCAAGACATTCTGCAACAGCGGTTGTACAGCGCCCCCCGTCCCGTACTGGATGTTCAGGTTCGTTCCTGTGAGCGTGTAGAGCAGTTGCCGCAGCGGAAAAGCCGTCTGCCCTGCGAGCGGAGCCTGGGCACCCGCATAAAGCTGAGTATCGGTCCTGCAATCCGAAACGATGGTCCACGTCGGTTGACTGCCTGAAGCACCCACATCGTTGGTGATCAAGGTCAGCGTCTTGCCTGCGTTGTCCCAGAGGATGGGATTATCGAGCGTTACAGGCCAATTGATTGCTGGGGGGGTAGGCGCATAGTCTTTGAAACTCAGGCATCCATACATACCCGTCATCCTGATTTCCTGAATCAGTTTGCTCAAGATGAACCGGGCATCTTCCTGCATCCGGGCAGCTGCGTTCTGGCTCTGATAAGTGGCTCTGGAAGCGCTGAATATCTGGATGATGCCCAGGCTGACCACCAGCCCCAGCACCAGCGCCACCATGATTTCGACCAGCCCGAAGCCTCTGGAAAGCTTTCTCATGGGTTGACCCCGATGCGGGACGTCAGGGTGAAGCTCTGGGTCGTCGGGCTAACGGTCGTGCTGCCCGTGGCCTGATTGCTTGCACCCGCAGCTCGCGTGTCGCTCCAGCCAATAGTGATGGTCACTATCGGAGCAGTGTTGACAACAATGCTGCCTGTGCCGCTCGCGCCTGCAAAATTAACGATATTGGTTTTGAAATCGTACAGATCCTGCGCCCGCGCATCATTCGGGTTGGCAGCCGGGGCATCAGCCAGGTTCGCCAGTGCATAAGTCGCCAGCACGTTGGTCGAACCATTGGCGCTGGCGTTGCCATCAACATTGGCGCGAATGCGGTCCATCATGTCGTAGGCGATGAAGCTGGCCTGGCTGGTCATGGCGGAACTGTCGGTGTACTTGAGGGCGTTAAGCTGGATGGCGGCAGCGCCCAGCAGGCCGATCGCCAGGATCAGAACCGAGACCAGCACCTCGATCAGGGTCATGCCGGCTTGGCGATGTCGAGCGTGACAGGGCATCAGCAGCCCCCATTGAGGACGATTCTACCGGTCAGGCAAATATTCATGGTTCTGACAATCGTGCCTCGGGTATAGGTCATCACTACCGCCGCGGCCGGGTTGATAAGCCCGCCCAGGTTGTTGAAATCAATTGCCGCCACACTATTGGTTGCCACCAGCGTACCGCCGCTGCTCATGGCCGCGACTTTACGAAGGGCTGTGGGCGTCGCCTTGGTGTCGGAAGCCGGATACACCTGCAATTCGCCCGTCCACGCCGTGCCGCTGGTCGGCGCAATGCGCACCGTTACTCCCCTGTTTATCGCCTCAAGTCGCGCATAGTTGAGCGCGCGCTGCAAATCACTGAGTTCGGTGTCGGCCTTGTTGCTTTGAATGGAGCTGGTAAAGCTCGGGACAGCGATAGCCGCAAGGATGCCCACCAGGGACACAGTGACTAACAATTCGATGAGGCTGAATCCCTTGGCTATATGACGCATTGAGTGTCTCCTAGACGTTACGACTATAAGGCAGCAATGCCGCTGGAAAATCCATAGCGGGACGTACGGTTGTTTTGCGACGACGAACGCCCGCAAGGTTCTGTAACGGCGGTTTCCAGGGAGGAACGCACATGAAGCATGCAGGGTTCACACTGATCGAATTATTGATCGTCGTTGCACTGGTGGCCATTCTGGCCAACGTGGCAACACCTTCCTTCAAGCAACTGATCGACTCCAATCGGGGGCTCGTCGCCGCTCAGGAGCTGGCCAGCGGTATCCGTTCTGCAAGAGTCGCCGCTATTACACGCAATCAGATTGTGACGATTCACGCCATTGAAGAGGACTGGAGCAACGGCTGGCGGATCATACTCGACCTGGACGGCAAAGGCCCCGACGAAAAAGATACGCTGCTGGTAGAGCGCGCCAGTGGCGGCACGCCTCGGGTGGTCGGCAACAGTAAAGTGACGGAGCGACTGAGCTTCAATGGTCTGGGCAACCTGCGAAACAGAACCAACGGCACGTTCCACGTCTGTCTCGAAGGCCAGCCCGTCAGCCACTATCGCGTGATAGTGGCGCCGACTGGACGGGTCAGGATCGAGGACACCAAGCGTGACGTTGCGTTGTGCGGGTAAGCAGCCTTAGAGCAGCGACTTGACCCGCAGCTCTTTGGGCATGGAGAACGTGATGTTCTCTTCGCGACCAGCCAACTCATCCGCGCCGGTTGCGCCCCAGGCCTGCAATTGCTGGATCACGCCGCGCACCAGCACTTCCGGGGCCGACGCGCCAGCGGTGATGCCGATGCGCTCGACGCCGTCGAACCAGCCCTGCTGCATATCCTCGGCACCATCAATCAGGTAAGCCGGGGTGGCCATGCGCTCGGCCAGCTCGCGCAGGCGGTTGGAGTTGGAGCTGTTCGGGCTGCCCACCACCAACACCACGTCGCACTCGTCGGCCAATTGCTTGACCGCGTCCTGGCGGTTTTGCGTGGCGTAGCAGATGTCGTCCTTGCGTGGCCCGCCGATGGCCGGGAAGCGCCTGCGCAACGCGTCGATCACCCGACTGGTGTCGTCCATCGACAAGGTGGTCTGGGTCACGAACGCCAGCGACTCGGGGTTGCGCACCTCAAGGCTGGCAACGTCCGCTTCATCTTCGACCAGATAGATCGCCCCGCCATTGACGGCATCGTACTGGCCCATGGTGCCTTCGACTTCCGGGTGACCGGCGTGGCCGATCAGGATGCACTCGCGACCATCGCGGCTGTAGCGGGCGACTTCGATGTGCACCTTGGTCACCAGCGGACAGGTGGCATCGAAGACTTTCAGGCCACGACCGGCAGCTTCGGTGCGCACGGCCTGGGAAACACCGTGGGCACTGAAGATGACGATGACGTCGTCCGGAACCTGTTCAAGCTCTTCAACAAAGATCGCGCCACGAGAGCGCAGGTCTTCGACGACAAATTTGTTGTGAACAACTTCATGGCGCACATAAATCGGCGGACCAAACACTTCCAGAGCACGATTGACGATTTCGATCGCGCGGTCCACTCCGGCACAAAAGCCGCGGGGGTTGGCGAGTTTGATTTGCATGCTGTGCCTCATGGTTGCGTGCAGAATTGCGTACAGAGTTACGTGCGTAGCAGCCCGGCCGAAACCGGGCTTGATGGCGCCGGTCAGGAAGCCAGGATTGCCTTCACTTCGAAGATCTCCACTTCAAAGCTCAGTGTCTTGCCTGCCAGCGGGTGATTGAAGTCGATGGTGACCTGCTCGTCATCGAATGCTTTCACCACGCCGGGCAACTCGGTGTTGGCCGCGTCATTGAAGATCACCAGCAACCCTTCGGACAGTTCCATGCCCACGAACTGCGAGCGTGGCATGATCTGTACGTTTTGTGGGTTGGGCTGACCAAAGGCGTTTTCCGGCAGAATCTCTACCGTCTTTCGATCGCCGGCTTTGAAGCCGAAAATCGCCATTTCAAAACCGGGCAACAGGTTACCGTCGCCGACCTTGAACGTGGCCGGGGCCTTTTCAAAGGTGCTGTCGACGGTGTCACCGTTTTCCAGGCGCAGGGCGAAGTGCAAGGTGACCTGCGTGTTCTGACCGATACGCAACTCGTCAGACGAGCCCTGAGTCGACGACTGTTCAGTCATTGACGGTTTCTCCGGTTTTCTTGCTCTTGAACATGTCCAGCGCCAGCATGATTGCACCGACGGTGATTGCACTGTCCGCGACGTTGAACGCCGGGAAATACCAGCGGTTTTGCCAATGCACCAGAATGAAGTCGATCACATGACCTAACACCACGCGGTCATACAGGTTGCCCAGCGCGCCGCCCAGTACCAGCGCCAGCGCAATGGCCAGCCAGGTATCATCGCGACCCAGACGCTTGAGCCAGACCACCAGCACCGCACTGACCACGACCGCGATCAGGGCAAACAGCCAGCGCTGCCAACCGGCACCGTCCGCCAGAAAACTGAAGGCGGCGCCTGTGTTGTAGGCCAGTGTCCAGCTGAAGTAGTCCGGGATCACAATGATCTGCTGATAAAGGCTCAGCGCGTTCTCGAAGTAGTACTTGCTGACCTGATCTACAGCCACAATCAGTACGGTCAACCACAGCCAGGCCAGGCGGCCGAGCGAGGTATTAGACAAAGTGGCGTCAGGCATAATGACGCACCTCGCCCGCACCGCTGATGTTGTCTACGCAACGACCGCAGATTTCCGGGTGCTCAGGGTTCACCCCCACATCCTCGCGGTGATGCCAGCAACGGGCACACTTGGCGTGGCCGGACTTGACCACTTTCAGCTTGAGGCCCGCAACCTCGGTGACCACGGCATCCGCCGGAGCCGACACGAACGGTGCAACGCTGGCGGTGGAGGTGATCAGCACGAAACGCAGCTCGTTGCTCAGTTTCGACAGGTCAGCAACCAGCGAGTCTTCAGCGTACAAGGTCACTTCGGCCTGCAGGTTGCCGCCGATTGCCTTGGCAGCGCGCAGGTTTTCCATTTCCTTGTTGACCGAGGTCTTAACCGCCATGATCCGCTCCCAGTAGGCGCGGTCCATTTCAAAGTCGGCAGGCAGTTCGGTCAGGCCTTCGTACCAGGTGTTGAGCATTACCGACTCGTTGCGCTCGCCCGGCAGGAACTGCCACAGCTCGTCGGCGGTAAACGCCAGGATCGGCGCGATCCAGCGCACCAGCGCTTCGGAGATGTGGAACAGCGCCGTCTGGCAGGAGCGACGCGCAGTGCTGTCGGCAGCCGTGGTGTATTGACGATCCTTGATGATGTCCAGATAGAAACCACCCAGCTCCTGCACGCAGAAGTTGTGGATCTTCGAGTACACGTTCCAGAAACGGTATTCGCCGTAATGCTCTTGCAGCTCGCGTTGCAGCAGCAGCGTGCGATCCACGGCCCAACGGTCCAGCGCGAGCATTTCTTCGGCGGGCAGGATGTCGGTCGCCGGGTTGAAGCCCGACAGGTTGGAGAGCAGGAAGCGTGCAGTGTTGCGGATACGACGATAGGCATCGGCGCTGCGCTGCAGGATCTGATCGGACACCGCCATTTCGCCCGAATAGTCAGTCGCCGATACCCACAGGCGCATGATGTCCGCACCCAGTGAGTCGTTGACCTTTTGTGGCGCAACCACGTTGTTCAGCGACTTGGACATCTTGCGGCCGTTCTCGTCGACCACAAACCCGTGGGTCAGCAGTTCGCGGTACGGCGCGTGATCGTCCAGCATGCAACCGGTCAGCAGCGACGAATGGAACCAGCCGCGGTGCTGGTCAGAACCTTCCAGGTACAGATCGGCACGCGGGCCGGTTTCGTGGCCCATCGGGTGTGAGCCGCGCAGTACGTGCCAGTGCGTGGTGCCCGAGTCGAACCAGACGTCCAGTGTGTCGGAGATCTTGTCGTACTTGGCGGCCTCGTCACCCAACAATTCGCTGGCGTCCAGCTTGAACCAGGCTTCAATGCCCTCTTTCTCGACGCGCAGGGCCACTTCTTCCATCAGTTCGACGGTACGCGGGTGCAGGTCGCCGCTCTCCTTGTGCAGGAAGAACGGAATCGGCACGCCCCAGTTGCGTTGACGCGAGATGCACCAGTCAGGACGATTGGCGATCATCGAATGCAGGCGCGCCTGGCCCCAGGCCGGTACGAACTCGGTGTCTTCGATGGCCTTGACCGCGCGCTTGCGCAGGGTTTCGCCGCTTTCAGGCTGCTTGTCCATGCCGACGAACCACTGCGCGGTGGCGCGGTAGATCAAAGGCGACTTGTGGCGCCAGCAGTGCATGTAGCTGTGGCTGATGGTTTCGGTGTCCATCAGGCTGCCGACTTCGACCAGCTTGTCGATGATGTTCTGGTTGGCCTTGAAGATGAACTGGCCACCGAAGAACTCCAGCGATTCGACATACACGCCGTTGCTCTGCACCGGGCTGATGATGTCGTCGTTGCTCAGGCCGTATTGTTTGCAGATTGTGAAGTCGTCCACGCCATAGGCAGGCGAGCAGTGAACAATACCGGTGCCGGCACTCAGCTCGACGTATTCGGCCAGGTAGATCGGCGACAGACGATCGTAGAACGGATGGCGGAAATTGATCAGTTCCAGCGCCTGACCGGTGGTGGTCGCAACGACCGTGCCTTCCAGCTTGTAACGGGCCAGACAGCTTTCAACCAGCTCGGACGCCAGCACCAGCAGTTTGTCGCCTACATCGACCAGCGAGTATTCGAACTCGGGATGGACGTTCAGCGCCTGGTTGGCCGGAATGGTCCACGGCGTGGTGGTCCAGATGACGATGGACGCAGGCTTGCCCAGTGACGGCAGACCGAAGGCTGCGGCCAGCTTCGCCTCGTCGGCAATCGGGAACGCCACATCGATGGTCGAGGACTTCTTGTCCTGGTATTCGACTTCAGCTTCAGCCAATGCCGAACCGCAATCGAAGCACCAGTTGACCGGCTTCAGACCCTTGAAGACGAAACCGCCCTTGACCATTTCGGCCAGCGCACGGATTTCTCCGGCTTCGTTGGCGAAGTTCATGGTCAGGTACGGATTGCTCCAGTCGCCCAGCACACCCAGACGGATGAACTCGGACTTCTGGCCTTCGATCTGCTCGGCCGCATAGGCGCGGCACAGCTCACGCGTGCGGTCTGCGGAGAGGTTCTTGCCGTGGGTCACTTCGACCTTGTGTTCGATCGGCAGACCATGACAGTCCCAACCCGGCACATAAGGGGCATCAAAGCCCGCCAGGGTCTTGGAACGCAGGATCATGTCCTTGAGAATCTTGTTGACCGCATGACCGATGTGAATAGTGCCGTTGGCGTACGGAGGACCGTCGTGCAGGACGAACTTGGGACGATCCTTGCCAATCTCGCGCAGCTTCTGGTACAGGCCAATGCTGTCCCAGCGCTGCAGAGTTTGCGGCTCGCGCTGGGGCAGGCCGGCCTTCATAGGGAAGGCGGTGTCCGGAAGGTTTAGCGTGGCTTTATAATCAGTCATTTCAGGCTCTTGTTTAGCGGTTAGCCATGCCAATGGGCACGGGCGGCGGCGACGTCCGCATTGATCGCCGTCTTGAGCGCCTCCAGTGAGGCGAAACGCTGCTCATCACGCAGCTTGTGGTGGAAAGCCACCGTTAAACGCCGACCGTAAAGATCGCCGGCAAAATCCAGAAGATGCACTTCGAGGTGCGCGCTGCCATCACCCGCCACCGTCGGACGCACACCGATGTTGGCGACGCCTGGCCAAGGCTTGCCGTCGATGTCCATGCTGACCAGGTAAACCCCGCTCAACGGTACACGACGACGCTTGAGTTGCACGTTGGCGGTGGGCGTACCCAACTGACGCGCCAGCTTCTGGCCATGCAATACCCGTCCGGTTATCTGGAACGGGCGACCGAGCATGCGCTCGGCAAGGGCAAAGTCCGCCGCAGCCAGGGCTTTACGCACCTTGGTGCTGCTGACGCGCAGGCCATCGATTTCAACGGTCTGCGCCGCTTCTACGGTAAAACCATACGTCGTGCCGGCCTGCTGCAGAAAATCAAAATCACCGACCCGGTCGTAGCCAAAACGAAAATCGTCGCCTACTTCAAGGTGCTGCACGCCCAGACCGTCGATCAGCACGGTCTCGACAAAGCTTGCCGCGCTGAGTTTGCTCAGGCGCTGGTTGAAGGACAGACACAATACTCGGTCCACGCCCTCGGCACCCAGCAGTTCAAGCTTGTCGCGCAAACGCGCCAGACGTGCCGGAGCCGTTTGCGGCGCGAAGAACTCACGCGGCTGCGGCTCGAAGATCACCACGCAGCTGGGCACACCCAATTCGACGGCACGCTCACGCAAACGCGCCAGGATCGCCTGGTGGCCGCGGTGAACACCGTCGAAATTGCCAATCGTGGCGACGCAGCCCCGATGCTCGGGGCGCAGGTTGTGAAGGCCTCTAACCAGCTGCATAACGCACTTCTTGCTCATAAAGTGGCCGATTATAACCACACACGGCCGTGGACGACAGGCAACACACCAAGAGCGGATGAAGGTTCTCGGCCCGCAACGAAAAAAAAACGACGATCAACCCGCAGGAAGCGGCCTACATAATGGCCTTGCGGGCGAAATCCCTCAGGCGAAAGCCCAGCATCAGAAGCATGGCGAAATACGTCACCACCCCCGCCGCGACCAGCGCACCCAGACGCAGAAAACGCTCCAGCATATGACCTTCGTCCCAGGCCGGCATGACATGCATGAGCCCCAGCAGCACAGCAGACATGACCGCGACAGCAACGATCAGCTTGAACAGAAATTTCGTCCAGCCCGGTTGCGGCTGAAACAGATCCTGTCTGCGCAATTGCCAGAACAGCAGCCCCGCATTGATGCACGCCCCCACGCTGATGGCCAGCGCCAGACCGGCATGCTGCAAAGGCACGATAAACGCCAGGTTGAGCAACTGAGTCACTATGAGGGTGAAAATCGCGATTTTCACCGGGGTGCGGATATTTTGTTGGGCATAAAAGCCTGGGGCCAGCACTTTGATCAGGATGATACCCAGCAAACCGACCGAATAGGCGACCAGCGCACGCTGGGTCATGGCCGCGTCCAGCGCATTGAACTGGCCGTATTGAAACAGCGAAACGGTCAACGGCTCAGCGAGCAGGCCCAGCGCCAGTGTGCAGGGCAGCACCAGCACAAAACACAGACGCAGGCCCCAGTCGAGAATCCGCGAGTATTCCTGACGGTCGCGCTGCGCGTAGGTCTTTGACAGGATCGGCAGCAGAATCGTCCCCAGCGCGACGCCCAGTACACCGGACGGCAGCTCCATCAGTCGGTCAGCGTAGTACATCCACGACACGGAACCGGCGACGAGGAACGAGGCGAATATCGTGTTGATGATCAGAGAAATCTGACTGACGGAGACGCCCAGAATCGCGGGCAGCATCTGCTTCATGACCCGCCAGACGCCGGTATCGCGCAAGTTCAGACGCGGCAGCACCAGCATGCCGATTTTTTTCAGGTGCGGCAGTTGATAAAGCAATTGCAGCAAGCCACCGACCAGCACCGCCCAGCCCAGCGCCATGACCGGCGGGTCAAAGTACGGGGTGAGAAACAGCGCGAAGAAAATCATGCTGACGTTGAGCAGGGTCGGCACGAACGCAGGCACCGAGAAACGATTCCAGGTGTTGAGGATCGCGCCGGCCATCGAGGACAGGGAAATCAGCAATATATAAGGAAAGGTCACCCGCAGCAGGTCCGAGGTCAGGGCGAATTTTTCCGGCGTGTCGGCAAAGCCTGGTGCCGTCGCCCAGATCACCCAGGGCGCAAAGATCACCCCCAGCAGCGTCACCACTGCCAGCGCCAGGGTCAACAGCCCGGTGACATAGGCGACAAACGTGCGGGTCGCCTCCTCGCCCTGCTGGCTCTTGTATTCGGCCAGAATCGGCACGAAGGCTTGCGAAAAAGCCCCTTCCGCGAAGATGCGACGCAGCAGATTGGGCAGTTTGAAGGCGATGAAGAACGCATCCGTGGCCATTCCGGCGCCGAAAGTGCGGGCAATGATGGTGTCGCGCACGAAGCCCAAAACCCGGGAAACCATGGTGATAGAGCTTACGGCGGCGAGTGATTTGAGTAGATTCATTGAAAGAGTTGTGCGCCTTGGCAAAGGATGGGCGATAAAGCCAGCCATTTATGCGATACTTCGCGCCGCAAAAACGCCCGAAGCAAAGGCCGCGAGTTTACAGGTCACAGGCCGGAAATAAATCATCCGGTCAAATGTAGCAACCACTCAGCGGAACACCTTAACTGCCCTTGACAAGACTTCAACTCATCGGCATGATTCGCGGCCTATTTTGTTTGCTATTTCACAAAGTCTTTCGAGGAGCTCGACGGTGGCCAACACACCTTCCGCCAAAAAACGTGCAAAACAGGCTGAGAAGCGTCGCAGCCACAACGCCAGCCTGCGTTCCATGGTTCGTACCTACATCAAGAATGTAGTTAAAGCCATCGACGCAAAAGACGCAGAAAAAGCGCAAGCCGCTTATGTTCTGGCAGTGCCTGTTATCGACCGTATGGCCGATAAAGGCATCATCCACAAGAACAAGGCTGCTCGCCATAAAGGTCGTCTGAACGGTCACATCAAGGCTCTGAGCCTTGCTGCTGCAGCCTAAGCGATCCGCTTGTTAAAAAACCGACCTCAGGGTCGGTTTTTTATTGCCTGCGGGAAAGTAGCGTGGCGCGACGAAAACGTGTGACGCAGAGCGTCACGACAGGCATTCCCACGCTGGAGTGCAGGTAACGATAATTTTAACTATCGTGCGACGCTCCGCGTCGGCATGCCGTTCTGGACGCTCTGCGTCCGGCCGCGAGACACATCAAGGTGCGGGCGCGGTTACCCATGGCAGGATCGGGATCGCGGTGACGGCGTTTTGCGGGCTGCCTTCGATGACACGGTCGCTGTAGACCAGGTACACCAGCGCATTGCGCTTCTTGTCGAAGAAACGCACCACCTGCATGGTCTTGAAGACCAGCGATGTGCGCTCCTTGAATACCTCGTCGCCATCCTTGAGGGTTTCCTTGAAGCGGATAGGCCCTACCTGACGGCAGGCGATGGACGCCTCGGCGCGGTCTTCAGCCAGCCCCAGGCCACCCCTCACGCCGCCAGTCTTGGCACGCGACAGGTAGCAGGTCACGCCGTCCACCTTGGGGTCATCAAACGCCTCGACCACAATGCGGTCGTTAGGCCCCACCATTTTGAACACGGTCGACACCTGACCAATCTCTTCTGCCGAGACCAGGGCCGGCACAAAAAGCAAAGCAGCCAGAAATCCGTTGATAGCGCGCATTGAATCTTCCTTTTAACGACCGTAATCAGACAAGAATCAGATTATCCCGATGAATCAGCTCCGGCTCGGCCATATAGCCCAGCTCGCGCACGATGGCCTCGGATGAGTGACCAATGATCTTCTGCGCCTCGATGGCACTGTAGTTACTCAACCCGCGAGCGATCTCCCGACCGTCAGGCGCGACACACACCACCATCTCGCCGCGACGGAAGCTGCCCTGCACCAGCTTGACGCCAACCGGCAGCAGGCTTTTGTGATCGCTGGCCAGCGCGGAAACCGCGCCGTCGTCCAGCACCAGCGTACCGCGGGTCTGCAAGTGGCCAGCCAGCCATTGCTTGCGCGCCGCGAGCATTTCGCGCTCGGGCGACAGCAATGTTCCCAGCCGCTCGCCCCCCTTGAGCCGCGCCAGCACGCGCTCGATGCGCCCGCCGACGATCACGGTATGCGCACCGGAACGCGCAGCCAGGCGCGCAGCACGCAATTTGGTCTGCATGCCGCCACGCCCCAGCGCACCGCCCGTACCGCCCGCTACCGCATCCAGCGCCGGATCATCGGCACGCGCTTCGTAAATCAGCTGCGCATCAGGGTTGTTGCGCGGATCAGCGTCGAACATGCCATCACGATCAGTCAGGATGACCAGCAGATCGGCCTCGACCAGGTTGGCAACCAGCGCCGCCAGTGTGTCGTTGTCGCCAAAACGGATCTCGTCGGTGACCACTGTGTCGTTTTCGTTGATGACCGGCACCACCCCAAGCTCGACCAGCGTACGCAGGGTGCTACGGGCATTCAGGTAGCGTTTGCGGTCCGACAGGTCGTCGTGGGTCAGCAGGATCTGCGCGGTATGCCGGCCA
Organism: Pseudomonas sp. CFBP2511; assembly: GCF_030209255.1. NCBI lineage: Bacteria > Pseudomonadati > Pseudomonadota > Gammaproteobacteria > Pseudomonadales > Pseudomonadaceae > Pseudomonas > Pseudomonas sp. CFBP2511. The sequence goes on from NZ_JARVSI010000026.1 coordinate 23,599, forward strand.
TGCTCGGCAAAACTCGACTCCCACGCCTGCACCAGCCCCATCTGACCGATTGCAGCGGCAGCCTGAAGCTCGTGCATTGCACTGGGTCGCGCCGTCCAGCCAAGGCGACTCATACCGGCAGCAACAGCCCCGGAAGAAACCAGCACCAGCTCGACGCCCGCTTCATGCAGCGCCACCATCTGCTCTACCCACACACCCATGGCGTTGCGATCCAGGCCCTTGCCATCCGCGGTCAGCAAGGCACTGCCAATCTTCACAACCCAGCGCTGGGCGCCCGTCACTTTGCTGCGCATCTTCTTCCAACCTTAGCCAGAGAGTTTTCAAATTCAAGATACAAAAACGCCGCTAACAATCGTAGCGGCGTTCAAGTTTACTTCAAGCGATCAGTCGCGGACGTAAATGATTTCCGGACCGTCTTCATCATCCACATCTTCTTCGTCCCAGTCATCTTCACCGATGTCATGCACGCTCTTCACGCCACTGCGACGCAGGGCACGCTGATCGTCCAGGGCCTGCAACTGCGCGCGCGCTTCGTCTTCGATGCGCTGATCGAGCTCGGCCAGCTCTTCGGCGTAACCAGGCTCTTCGGCGATGCGCAGGCTGCGCTCTTCGAGGTAACGCATGATGTCGCGAGTCAGCTGCTCGGTGCCTTCTTTGGCAATGGCAGAGATCACGTAGACAGGGCCGGTCCATCCCAGGCGATCAACGATCTCCTGCTTGCGGGCTTCCTGCTCCTCTTCAAGGATCTGGTCGCACTTGTTCAGCACCAGCCAGCGATCACGCTCTGCCAGCGACGGGCTGAATTTTTCCAGCTCGCTGACGATCACTTCTGCAGCATCCGGGGCACTGGTTTCATCCAGAGGCGCCATATCGACCAGGTGCAGCAGCAGACGGGTACGCGCCAGGTGCTTGAGGAAGCGAATCCCCAGACCGGCACCGTCGGATGCACCTTCGATCAAGCCCGGAATGTCGGCGACGACAAAGCTCTTCCAGCGATCGACACTGACCACGCCCAGGTTTGGCACCAGCGTGGTGAACGGATAATCGGCAACTTTCGGCTTGGCAGCCGATACCGAACGAATGAACGTGCTCTTGCCGGCATTCGGCAAGCCCAGCAGGCCAACGTCGGCCAGCACTTTCAGCTCAAGCTTGAGATCACGCTGATCACCTGGCTTGCCCGGGCTGGTCTGACGTGGCGCACGGTTGGTACTGGATTTGAATCGGGTGTTACCCAGACCGTGCCAGCCGCCCTGGGCAACCATCAGGCGCTGACCGTCTTTGGTCAGGTCACCGATGATTTCCTGGGTGGTGGCGTCAATGATGGTGGTGCCCACCGGCACACGCAGCACCAACTCTTCACCTTTACGACCGGTGCAATCGGCGCTGCCGCCATTGGCGCCGCGCTCGGCATCGAAGTGTCGGGTGTAGCGGTAGTCGACCAACGTGTTCAGGTTGACGTCGGCGATCATAAAGACCGAACCGCCATCGCCACCGTCGCCGCCGTTTGGACCACCGTTTTCAATGAATTTTTCGCGACGGAAGCTCATGCAACCGTTGCCGCCGTCACCGGCTTTTACTCGAATGGAAACTTCATCTACAAATTTCATAACGCACGCCTCCCGCCACAGGGACGAGCAGAACCACATAAATTACATAAGACTCTTGCAAAAATGAGCGTTGCGATACCGATCAGAAACCAGCGACCCCAAGGGTCAACATCACAACAGCCCGCACAAACAGTTTTGCAAGAGACTCACCTGCCTCTCTACCTCTACAAACAAAAAAGCCCCGTCGCAAGACAGGGCTTTTAAGCAACTGCGTGATTACGCTGCGGAGACTTCAGTCTTCGGAACGATGCTCACGTAGCGACGACCGAAGGCGCCCTTGACTTGAAACTTGATCACGCCTTCCACTTTCGCGAACAGGGTGTGATCTTTACCCATGCCAACGCCGTAGCCAGCGTGGAATTGGGTGCCGCGCTGACGCACGATGATGTTGCCAGGGATGATAGCCTGGCCGCCATACATCTTCACGCCAAGGCGTTTGGCTTCTGAGTCGCGCCCGTTACGGGTACTACCACCAGCTTTTTTGTGAGCCATGAGTCAATTCTCCAGTTGAGGATTAGGCTGAATTAAGCCTGAATACCTGTAATTTTGATCTCGGTGTACCACTGGCGGTGGCCCATGCGCTTCATGTGGTGCTTACGACGACGGAACTTGATGATACGAACCTTGTCGTGGCGACCTTGCGAGATCACTTCAGCTACAACGGTAGCGCCAGCAACAACTGGAGCACCGATGTTGACGTCGTCGCCATTGCCAACCAGCAGAACGCGGTCGAAAGTGACGGATTCGCCAGTAGCGATTTCCAGTTTTTCAATTTTCAGGTATTCACCTGGGGCGACTTTGTACTGCTTGCCACCGGTAACAATTACTGCGTACATGGTATTTCTCCGAAAATCCTGCTCACCCAGCTCTTTATAAGAAGAGTATTGGCTGGCATGGCTGCATGGGGCTGGAACGGCCCGTTTGCATTGCGTAAGGCAGGTGCTGCCCAGGAAAGTTAGGGTGCGCGATTGTACGCAAGGGATTGGTGTGTTGCAAGAGGCCGCTCGTCATACCTTGACACGCTCTACCCCGCGACCTAGCATGCGGCGCAACCTATCCGGAGCACGTGTCGCTGATGCAACCCCAAGCCTTCTACCGCGCGGTGGCGGACGACTTTAGTGCCGTTGACCTTATCATCAAAAAGCAACTGACGTCGCGTGTACCGCTGGTCTCCAAGATCGGTGATTACATTACGTCGGCAGGTGGCAAGCGCCTGCGCCCGCTGCTGGTGCTGCTGTGTGGCAAGGCTCTGGGCCGCGAAGGCGACGACATCCGCCTGCTGGCCGCCACCATCGAATTCCTGCACACCGCCACCCTGCTGCATGACGACGTTGTCGACATGTCCGGCATGCGCCGCGGCCGCTCCACTGCCAACGCCCTGTGGGGCAACGCGCCCAGCGTGTTGGTGGGTGACTTCCTTTATTCGCGCTCGTTCGAAATGATGGTTGAACTGGGCTCGATGGAAGTCATGAAGATCCTGTCCAAGGCGACCCGCATCATTGCCGAAGGCGAAGTGCTGCAGTTGTCCAAGATCCGCGACGCCAGCACCACCGAAGAAACCTACATGGAAGTGATTCGCGGCAAGACAGCCATGCTGTTCGAGGCCTCGACCCACAGCGCCGCAGCCCTGTGCAAGGCCTCCGAAGCGCAGACCGAAGCCCTGCGCACGTTCGGTGACCATCTGGGTGTGGCCTTCCAGCTGGTCGATGACCTGCTCGACTACCGCGGCGATGCCGAGACCCTGGGCAAGAACGTCGGTGACGATCTGGCAGAAGGCAAGCCGACCCTGCCGCTGATCTACACCATGCGCGAAGGCAGCCCGGAACAGGCCGCACTGGTTCGGCAGGCAATCCAGAAAGGTGGCCTGGAAGATCTGGAAAGCATCCGCAATGCCGTGGAAAATGCCGGTGCGCTTGATTACACCGCACAACTGGCCCGCGACTACGCTGCGCGCGCCATTGCCTGCCTGGACGCCTTGCCGCCCAGCGAATACCGCGATGCCCTGATCGAACTCAGCGAGTTCGCCGTCGCCCGCACACACTGACAGCCAGCGCAGTCAACAGCCCGTCCAGCGACGGGCTGGCATGTTGCTGATCTGTCTGTGTCGCGCTCGTGATCAGCCTTTTATCAGCAGATGCAGCCCCAGCAGTCCCATCCCGATAAAGAACACCCGCTTGAACAGCGCCGCGCTGATGCGTTGCCGCAGCCATTGGCCCAGCAGCATGCCCAACAGCGCCGGAGCCAGTGCCAGCAGCGACGCGCCCAGCTCGGTGCCGCCCAGCGCACCATTCCATGACAAGCCAACCGCCAGCGCCGCAGTCGAGACGGTGAAAGACAGCCCCAGCGCCTGCACCAACTCGTTACGCTCAAGCCCCAGCGCTTGCAGATAAGGCACCACGGGAATCACAAATACCCCGGTGGCCGACGCGATAACGCCGGTCACAAAACCACCCAACGGCCCCAGCCAGCGCTCGGCAGCCTCCGCGACCTGCAACGTCGGCAGGAACAGGCCACTCAACGCATAAAGCAGCAGCGCCGCGCCCAATGCCCGCGTCATCGAATGGCTGCCACTCATGCCCAGCCAGAACGCACCGGCGCAGGTGCCGATGAAAATCATGCTCAGCATTGGCCACAGGCGTTTGAGCAAGGGTCGCAGGCTCCCGCCAGTAGCCAGTTGCCAGACGTTGGTGAACGCCGAGGGGATAATCAGCAAGGCCGCAGCCTGCGGCGGCAGCATGACCAGCCCCAGCAAGCCCATCGCCACCGTGGGCAGGCCAAGGCCGATAACCCCCTTGACCGTGCCTGCCAGCAAAAAGGTGCCGATCACCAGCGCCGAAAGGCCCCAGCCGAGGGTTTGGTAGAAATCGAAGACTGCGCTCATGGCATCCCTGTCCGCCAGCTAAAAAACCATCAGACTAGCGCCGCGATGAACGCTCGCTTAAATAGCCCGACACTTCAAACTGATTGCCCGCGAACTCGATTCGCGCGGCTTTATGTTCGCGCTGATAAGCATACATCGGGTCGTAGTATTCGCCGAGCAAGCCTTCGATCCAGCCCCGATGCAGCTCAACCGCGCCGCTGCGCTGTTGCTCTTCCAGCGCCGTCTGCAGGAGCGCCAGCAAACGCTGGTGACGCTCGCCGCCCAGGCGTTTGTGAATGTTGTTCAGGCTCTGCAGCAGGCGATCGGCAAACAGCCCGAAGCCGAGTTCTTCGCCCTTGACGCTGATGAACTCTGCGCAGAGGTTGACCACGTAATCGGCCAGAATACGCTCGACGCGGTGCTCGAAGCTGTCTTCCAGCCAGACCACCGGACAGCCTTGCATGGCCTGGTGCAATTCCAGCGGCACGTTGCAACTGCCGACCAGACGGCTTTCGTCTTCCACAACGAACTGTTCGATACCGGCGGCGCGCTTCTTGAGCAGGTCGATGGCCAGGCGGTTCTCGAAGTCGATCTGCGCCGGTTGCCCGGTGGCGCGCTTGCCGAAGCTGGAGCCGCGATGATTGGCGACGCCTTCCAGGTCCAGGCCGTTGGGCAATTGCGTCAGCACTTCGGTTTTGCCGGTGCCGGTCATGCCACCTAGCACCACCAGATCGCACTCGGTCACGGCTTCATGCAGGGTATCGAGCAAAAACGTGCGCATCGCCTTGTAACCGCCGAGGATACGCGGGTAATCAACCCCTGCATCTTTCAGCCAGCGCTGCACAGTCTGTGAGCGCAGGCCACCGCGAAAGCAGTACAGGTAGCCATTCGGGTTGGCTCGGGCGAACTCGACCCAGGCCTCGACCCGCTCATCCTTGACCTGCCCGCAGACCAGTTGATGCCCGAGCTGAATGGCCGCGTCCTGGCCATGTTGTTTGTAGCAGGTGCCGACCTTCTGCCGCTCGATGTCGTTCATCAGCGGCAGATTGATCACGCCCGGAAATGCGCCCTTGGAAAACTCCACCGGAGCGCGAGCGTCCATCATCGGCACGTCATTGAGGAACAGTGCCCGGTAGTCGCTGCTGTTGTCGGCCATCAGAACACCTCGACGGCGTGGGTCTGTCGCTCGAGCAAGGTGCCGATCGGGTTAAGTTGCAGGCCCAGTTCGGCCGCCACCGCCAGAAACTCCGCTTCACCTTCAGGGCTGACCGCGACCAGCAAGCCGCCGCTGGTTTGCGGATCGCACAACAGGTCCCGCCGGGCATCGCTCAGCGCGGCAATCTTGTCGCCATAGCTTTCGAAGTTGCGCAACGTGCCGCCCGGCACGCAGCCCTCCGCGATGTAATGCTCGACACCCGGCAGACGCGGCACAGCGGCATAATCCAGACGAGCGGTCAGGCCCGCGCCGTCAGCCATTTCCACCAGATGCCCGAGCAGACCAAAACCGGTGACATCGGTCATCGCCGCCACGCCGGCCAGTTTGCCGAAACGGCTGCCCGGCGTGTTCAGCGTGCACATCCAGTCCCGCGCCAGGCCGATGTCTTCTTCACGCAGTCTGGCCTTCTTTTCAGCGGTGGTCAGAATGCCGATGCCCAATGGTTTGGTCAGGTACAGCACGCAGCCGGCCTGCGCGGTGTCGTTGCGTTTCATGTGTTTTTTCTGCACCACGCCGGTGACGGCCAGACCGAATATCGGCTCCGGCGCATCGATGGAATGGCCGCCCGCCAATGGGATACCGGCAGCGTCGCACACGGCACGACCGCCACGGATCACTTCGCGAGCCACTTCGGGCGGCAGCACATTGACCGGCCAGCCGAGAATGGCGATGGCCATCAGCGGATCACCGCCCATCGCATAGATGTCGCTGATCGCATTGGTCGCGGCGATGCGGCCGAAGTCGAACGGGTCATCGACGATGGGCATGAAGAAGTCGGTGGTCGAGACCACGCCGCGCTCGTCGTCCAGCGCGTAAACCGCTGCATCGTCACGCGAGGTATTGCCGACCCAGAGTTTCGGGTCCAGGTTCTGCGCGCCGCTGCCGGCAAGGATCACGTCCAATACCTTGGGGGAAATCTTGCAGCCACACCCTGCTCCGTGACTGTACTGGGTCAGGCGGATTGGCTCATTCATCGCGACACTCTCGGTAACCGGGGAACAGGCTGCGGAGTCTAGGGGCTGTTCGCGTATCAGCGCAAACCGCAGCGCCCGCCGGGCGTGTCAGCCGACAGTGAAGCGCTGAACTGGCCTTTCTCGCCATGCCTCTTATAATCCCCGCGCACGGCTACCCAACTCTGCGCGGCGCTGGCTGTCCATTCATGCACGCGCTGCCTTGCTTGTCTTCCTGCTCTCGACCCGGAGAAACTTCCATGCTCAAGCGTACCCTGGCGCTCGCCGCCGGCCTTGCCCTGTCCTTCTCCGCGCTGACCAGCCATGCGGCCGATACCCTGCGCGTCTCGGCCATCCCCGACGAAGCGCCCACCGAACTGCTGCGCAAGTTCAAGCCGCTGGGGGCTTATCTGGAGCAACGCCTGGGCATGAAAGTCGAGTTCGTGCCGGTAGCGGATTACCCGGCCGTGGTCGAAGCACTGGCCACCGACCGCCTCGACATGGCCTGGCTGGGCGGCTTCACCTTTGTTCAGGTCAACCTCAAGACCGGAAATGCCATGCCTCTGGTACAGCGCGAACAGGACGCCAAATTCACCAGCAAATTCATCACCTCCGATCCGGCCGTGAAGACTCTGGCTGATTTGAAAGGCAAGACGTTTGCCTTCGGCTCGGTGTCGTCCACTTCCGGCAGCCTGATGCCGCGCTATTTCATGCTCAAGGAAAACATCAAGCCGGAGACGTTCTTCAGCCGCGTTGCCTATTCCGGCGCACATGACGCGACAGCTGCCTGGGTTCAGGCCGGCAAGGTCGATGCCGGCGTGCTCAATGCCAGCGTGTGGGACAAACTGGTCGCCAGCGGCAAGGTCGATACCAGCAAGGTGCACGTGTTCGCGACCACGCCGACCTATTTCGACTACAACTGGACTGTGCGCGGCAGCCTCGACCCGGCGCTGGCGGCGAAGATCAAACAGGCCTTCCTTGACCTTGACCCAGCCAACCCTGAGCAGAAGGCGATTCTCGATCTGCAGGCTGCCAGCCGCTTCATCGAAACCAAACCCGAGAACTACAAGGGTATCGAAGAAGCCGCACGCGCTGCCGACCTGCTGAAATGACCCTGCACCTGTCCGCCATCGACCTGCGCCACAGCAATGGCACGCTGGCGTTGCGCGGGCTGGACCTGAGCATTGAGCGCGGCGAGCGGGTCGCAATCATCGGCCCGTCCGGTGCGGGCAAGACCACCTTGCTCAACCTGCTGGCCAGCGCGCTGCCGCCCAGCGCCGGGCAGCTGGAAGTGCTGGGCGTCAATCCGTGGCGACTGTCCAGCCGGCAACGCCAGCAATTGCGCAGCCGCATCGCCCTGATTCATCAAGCGCCGCCGTTACCTGCGCGTCAGCGTGTGGTGACTGCTGTGTCGGCGGGCAAGCTGGGGCAATGGGGGCTGGGCAAAAGCCTGCTGAACCTGTTGCACCCGCTGGACGTGCCCGGCGCACGCGCGGTGCTGGCGCGCCTGGACCTGGCCGACAAACTGTTCGAGCGTTGCCAGCAGTTGTCCGGTGGCCAGTTGCAGCGCGTCGGCATCGCCCGCGCGTTGTATCAGGCCCCTGAGTTGTTACTGGCCGACGAACCGGTTTCGGCGATGGACCCACGTCTGGCCGATCACACCCTGGCGTTATTGTGTCAGCACGCCATCGAACACAACGTGACGCTGGTCGCGAGCCTGCACGCAGTGGAACTGGCGCTGGCGCACTTTCCGCGCATCATCGGGGTGCGCGACGGTCGTATCTACTTTGATCTCCCGGCCGGCGAGGTCGAACGGCAACACCTCGACACGCTTTACGCCAATGAACAACTGAGCCCGCAGCAGGTTTGCGAGGTTGCAGAAACGGTATGGGCGCCGCGATGCTGAGTCGTGACCGGCGTGACCCGGCAGCAGTGCCGCGCCTGTTGCTGGCGCTGCTGGCTATCGCACTGCTCTGGCCAGGCATTCGCCTGGCCGAGCTGAATCCGTTTGTGCTGCTGCAAGCCGACAACGCCCGGACGATGGGCAACTTCCTTGCCGGGTTCTGGCCTGTGGCGCACTCCACAGAGTTCCTCGGTCTGCTGCTGCAAGCCACCCTGCAAACCCTTGCGATCGCGACTGCCGGTATCGCCCTTGCCCTGCTGCTGGCCATACCGGCAAGCCTGCTCGCCAGCAATGCACTGTCTTTGTCGGCGGCCTCGCGTGGCGGGCGGCCGGGCTGGCTCGGCCAATGCCTGCGCTGGCCGGTGCGCGGCGTGTTGATCTTCCTGCGCAGCGTGCCGGAAATCGTCTGGGCGCTGCTGTTCGTGCGCGCAGTCGGTCTCGGTCCTACAGCGGGCGTACTGGCCATCGCCATCACTTATGCAGGCATGCTCGGCAAGGTCTATGCCGAGATATATGAATCAGTGGACCAGCGCCCGGCTCACGCCTTGCTCCAGGCAGGCAGCGGGCGGCTGGCCGCGCTGGCTTACGGCATTGTGCCCAACGCGGCGGCAGAGCTGACGTCTTACACGGTGTATCGCTGGGAGTGCGCAGTGCGTGCATCGGTGGTGATGGGCTTCGTCGGCGCGGGCGGTCTGGGCCAGCAGATCGACTTGTCGATGCGCATGTTCGCAGGCGATGAGGTGGCGAGCATGCTGCTGACCTTCTTGTTGCTGGTGCTGCTCGCCGATCAGCTCAGTCGCTTGTTGCGCAGGCGGTTCACATGAGGCGCACAGGCAACGTGGTGCTGTTGCTGGCGATTGTGGCGGCGGTGACCGGATCGTGTGTGTACCTCGGCCTGGACCTGTTCACGCTTGGCAGTCACGACAACCTGACGCAGATGGGCCGTTATGCATTGCGCTTCATGAGCCCCGACCTGAGCCGCGATCACGTGCAGGCCATCGGCAAAGGCGCGCTGGAAACGCTGGCCATGTCGGCCCTGGGTACGTTGCTGGCAGCCGTCGCCGGCTTGCTGCTCGCCTTGCCCGCTGCCGGGCGTCTGGGCTGGCCGCTGCGCAGCCTGAGTCGCTTGCTGCTCAATGCGCTGCGCGCCATCCCGGAGCTGGTCTGGGCCGTGCTGATGGTGTTGGCAGCAGGGCTTGGCCCCAACGCGGGCACGCTGGCGTTGGCGTTGCACACCACCGGCGTGCTCGGTCGGCTGTTTGCAGAGGCGTTGGAAAACACCGCGCCGGAGCCCGCCGCTGCGATTCGTCTGCAAGGTGGCAGCGCCTGGCAGGCCTTCGGCTACGGCACGCTGCCCAACCTCTGGCCGCAGTTGCTGGCTTACACGCTGTACCGCTGGGAAAACAACATTCGTATGGCAAGCGTGCTGGGTTTTGTCGGCGCGGGCGGGCTGGGCCAGATGCTTTACGTCAGTCTCAGCCTGTTTCAGGAAGCGCAGGCCAGCAGCGTGATTCTGGCGATGCTGATACTGGTGTTCGCCGTCGATGCGTTGAGTGGCTGGAGCCGTCAGCGCTGGGTGCGCAACTGACTCACCAGCAACAAACAAAAACGCCACGACCCTGGGGCCGACTCTAAAGCTCAGTGCCGTGGCGTGGTCAGCAGAATGACTCAGTAACCCAGCGACAACCCGGTGTTGCGGCGCGGGTCGTTGGCGCCGTAGAAACGGTTGTTACCGACCGGCTTGCCACCCAGCGAGGGCGCACCGACCAAAATGGCCGCCACGTGGTTGAGCGGTTGCGGGCCGGCAAACTTGTGGCCCCAGCTCTCGAGAATCTTCAGCGTGTCGGGGCTCACGGCGAAGGTGTCGATGTTGGTTGCTTCCGGCTGCCATTGCTGATGGAAACGCGGCGCGTCCACGGCTTCCTGAATGTTCATGCCGTAGTCGATGACGTTGAGCATGGTCAGCAGGGTTGCGGTGATGATGCGACTGCCGCCCGGCGTACCGACGACCATGACAGTCTTGCCGTCCTTGGTGACGATGGTCGGGCTCATGGATGACAGCGGCGTCTTGCCTGGCGCGATGGCGTTGGCTTCGCCCTGCACCAGCCCGTACATGTTGGGCACGCCGACCTTGACGGTGAAGTCATCCATTTCGTCGTTGAGAATCACGCCGGTCTTGCTGGCCATGACACCCGCGCCGAACCAGTTATTCAGGGTGTAGGTCACCGAGACCGCGTTGCCCCATTTGTCGACAATCGAATAATGGGTGGTGTTGCTGCCTTCGTGTGGCGCGACGCCCGGCTTGATCTTGTTCAAGTCACCGGCTTTCTGTGGCTCGATGGCTTCGCGCAACTTGGCCGCGTACTTGACGTCCAGCAGATGTTCGACCGGGTTCTTGACGAAATCGGGGTCGCCCAGGTAGCTGTTGCGATCCACGTAGGCATGGCGCATGGCTTCGATCTGATAATGCATACCCTGCGCCGAACGGAAACCCAGTTCTTTCATCGGGTAGCCTTCAAGAATGTTCAGAATCTGGCAGATGACCACACCGCCGGAACTCGGCGGCGGTGCCGACACTACGTGGTAGCCACGGTAGTCACATTCGACCGGCGCCAGCTCGCGGGTCTTGTAGTGATCAAGGTCAGCCTGGGTGATGATGCCCTTGCCGGCCTGGCTCGAATCGACCAGCGCCTTGGCCACCCAGCCTTTGTAGAAACCGTCGCTGCCCTTCTCGGACACTTCCTTGAGGGTCCTGGCGAGGTCTTTCTGCACCAGCTTCTGACCGACCTGCATCGGCTTGCCCTTATCGAGGAAGATCGAGCCGGAATCAGCCATGTCGGCCTTGAACACATCGGTGGCGCTGGACAGCATGTCAACGTCGCCCTGCCCCAGTACAAAGCCGTCTTCGGCCAGCTTGATCGCCGGGGCAATGACCTCTTCGCGCTTGCGCGTGCCGTATTTGTTCAGCGCCATTTCCATGCCGGACACGGTACCCGGCACGCCGACGGCCAGGTGGCCTTTGGCACTTAGATCAGGAATGACCTTGCCGTCCTTGTCCAGGTACATATTGGCAGTCGCTGCCAATGGCGCCTTTTCGCGGAAGTCGAGAAAGGTCTTGCGCCCGTCAGCCAGCTGGATGGTCATGAAGCCGCCGCCACCGAGGTTACCGGCTGCGGGGTATACCACTGCCAGCGCGTAACCGACTGCAACAGCGGCATCGACCGCGTTGCCGCCATTCTTGAGCACATCGACACCCACATGGGTGGCCAGATGCTGGGCAGTCACGACCATGCCGTTTTCGGCAGCAACCGGGGCTTGTGACGCGGCGAATGTGGGGGAGTACGCGACAATCAATGCCGTCGCGATCAGCGACCTGGCGAGGGGTTCGAACTTCATGATCGATCTCTTCTTTTTCTGAGTCAGGGACGTTTGATGAGTGCAGCGTCAGCCTCGGGCGAGGGATGCTGCACTTCTCATCGAAGCGTACCGGGCATCCCTGCGCGGGTTTGATGAGGGTCAAAGTAGCCGGTTCTGGCGCGTTTACCTAGTGTAAAAATATCGATACACAACGCGAATCGGCGGTGCGGAGTAATGGCTTTTCGCCGTGCGGCGACTCTCCAGCCACAAATGGGATAAGATCGCGCCACTCAATGAGAATCATCCCCGGCTGTGCCGCAGGAACATCATGATGTGCGCTACTCCTCAGCTTCGTCCTGCTCCGCGCGTTCTTGTCGTGGATGATCACCGCAAGATCCGCGACCCGCTGGCCGTCTATCTGCGCCGTCATTTGTTCGACGTGCGCACGGCCGAGGACGCGGCGGGTATGTGGCAATTGCTCAGGCAACAGCCGTTCGATGTCGTGGTGCTGGACGTGATGCTGCCGGACGGCGACGGATTTGAACTGTGCAGCCGTCTGCATCGACGCGAGAACATTCCGGTGATTCTGCTCACCGCACGCGACACGTCTGCCGACCGGGTGCGTGGTCTGGACATCGGGGCAGACGATTACCTCACCAAGCCGTTCGAGCCGCGCGAACTGGTGGCACGCATCAACAGCGTGTTGCGCAGGCGCGGGCCGGTGCCGACGGTCATGGAGGCTACACCTGCCGAGGCTGCGCTTGCGCCGACGCAACACTATGCGTTCGCAGGCCTGAGTTTCATGAGCAGTACCGGAACGCTGCGGCGCGGTGACGGCTCGGCGGTCAGGCTCAGCACGGTGGAAGCCCGTCTGCTGGGCGTACTGCTCAGCCATCCCAACACCATTCTCAGTCGCCAGCGCCTGATCGATCTGACTGCGCGCCCGGGCTGCGAAGTCTACGACCGCGCTATCGACCGGCAGATCAGCCGCCTGCGCCGCAAGCTCGATGACAACCCGCTTGAGCCCCAATTGCTGCGCACCATCTGGGGCGACGGCTACATGCTCGCGGCCAGCGTCGCAGCGCTCGACGCATGACCGTGCCGAACTGGCTGTGGCCAAGGCACATGACGCAGCAACTGGCGCTGTTGCTGCTGCTTGCCTTGCTGGCTTCCAATGCCATCGCGATGCTTTTTCTGCAACGTACCGGCGCGCTGATTCATCCACTGTCGCGCACGCTTGCCGTCGAGCGGCTGATCACCGCGTACCACGCCACGCAGGGTTTGTCGGCTGAAGACGCTTCGCGCTTGCTGGCCGCCATGCAGACGCCGGATTCAGAGTTGTGGGTGTCCGCCTGGCCCATCGCCAATACGCTGGACATGCGCGCCGAAGAATATCGACTGGTCGCCGACCTGAGTCATCGCCTGAAACTGCCCGCAGAAACCACCATCGGCATGCAGCTTGAACGCATCAGCGGTGGGCCGGCGCGCGAGCATGTGTTCGTTGCGGCGGGCTGGGCCCCGTTGCGGCTGCGCACCAGTATCGACCTGCTGAACGGCTCGTACCTGAATGGCATTCAGCACCCGGCGGGCGGCTATGAGTGGGGCCGAATGCTGGCCTATACCCTGCCGGTGACGACCATTCCGGTGCTGCTGATCGTGGTGTTTTTCATGCGCCGTATCGTGCGGCCGGTCAAGACCCTGGCCAAGGCAACCGAGCGCGTCAGCCGCGGTGAATGGATCCCGCCGCTGCCGCTGTCCGGCCCGCAGGAGGCCCGTGATCTGACCACGGCGTTCAACATCATGCAGGCGCGCATTGCCCGCCATGTGGAAGGTCGCACGCGCATGCTGGCCGCCATCAGTCATGACCTGAACACGCCGATCACCGAACTGCGCCTGCAAATGGAGCTGCTTGACGACGGGCCAGAGCGCGATGACATGCTCGACAGCCTTGATGAGCTGCGTGCGATGGTGCGCGAGACCCTGAACTTTGTGCGCGGAGATGCGGTGCAGGAAGCCACGGTAGAGATATCGCTGACCGTCCTGATTGATGATCTGGCAAAGCGTTACACGACGATGGGAACACCGATTGGCTGGCACGGCGCAAGCGAGATCACCTGTCGCTGTCGGCCCTTGGCGCTGAAACGCGCACTGACCAACTTGATCGACAACGCACTGAAGCACGCCGGGGATGCCACGGTGAGTTTATTCAAAGCGTCCGACGGGGACATTCACCTGGAGGTCCTCGATCACGGCACGGGCATCGAACCGGCATGGCTGACTCAAGTGTTCGAACCCTTCGTGCAACTGAGCCAGACCGGCACAGACCACCCTCAAGGCGGCGGACTCGGCCTTGGGCTGGCCATCGCCCGCGCCTGCGTGCAAGCCCACGGCGGCGAACTCACCCTGGAAAACCGCCCGCCCGCGGGGTTGTGTGCGGTGGTGCGGCTGCCTGCGGGCGTCGCAAACCTGTGACGCAGAGCTTCACGCAATGCATTCCGACGCTGGAGCGTGCGGAACGATAATCTCAACGATCGTCCGACGCTCTGCGTCCGGTCTTGAGTACGGCGGGACGCCGCAAATCTGTGACGCAGAGCGTCCTCCCAAGCATTTCCACTGGGGCACAAGGAACGATAAGTACCACCTCAAAACCGTACAGTGGTGCTCGCCCACAGCGTGCGGCCGTAGTTGACGGTGCCGTAGGTTTCGTCATCCAGTCGCTTGTCTCCCACGTTGTACAGCGCGGCGTTGAGCGAGATGTTTTTGCTCAGTTCATAAGAGCCGCCCAGGTCGGCTGTGGTGTAGCCTGGCGCGGCCACGTCAGTGAGGGTGTTGCCGTATTCCTTGCCGTAATAATTGGTCGAGGCCCACAGTTGGGTACGGTCGTTGAGTTTCCACTCGGCGCGCAGATTGGCTTTTTGCTCCGGCGTAAGCGCCAACGGAGCACCGGCGTTGGCGCCGCTTTTCTGCTCGGAGTCGGTGTAGGTGTAATTGCCCTTGATCGCGACCGTAGGCGTGATGTCCCAACGGCCATTGAGCTCGACGCCCTTGATGACGGCCTTGTCGACATTGACCCGATCCATGACGATAAAACCATTCCACACTTCGGTAGTGGTCACGGTAGAAAGCTTGTCCTGAAAATCGTTGTAGAACACCGTCGCACCCGCCGACAGGTCGTTGCGGTTGGACCACAGCGCCGACAGCTCGTAGTTGGTGCTGGTTTCCGGCTTGAGGTCCGGGTTGCCGAACATCACGAACCGGTTGCGACGCAGGTAAGAATAACCCGGCACCACGGCGCGCACTTCAGGGGCCTTGAAGCCTCGCGCAACACCGCCCTTGATGGTCCAGTCATCGGTAGCGCGCCAGACGCCATAAACCCTAGGGCTGAAATGCACGCCGTACTGTTCGTGGTGGTCCATGCGCAGGCCGGTGGTCAGCGCAAAAGTGTCGGTCATCGACCATTCGTTTTCCGCGAACAGCGCCTTCTGCACCACCGAGAACTCGTAGTCCTTACGGTCGCCCAGCCCTTGATTCCAGTCGGTCACCGTGGTGTCGTTCCACTGCAGGCCGGTGGTGGTGATATTGCGTTCGGTGGGCATCACCAGCTTGGCGTCGAGCACCCGGTTTTCAACTTCAGGCTTGCGTCCCAATACGTCCGTCTGGGTTGCGCTAGCCTCGCCTTCACGGCTGGATTTTTCATACGCCAGCGACACGTCCGAGGTCGCCCAGCCCCAACGGCCCTGGTGCGAGATCGACCAGTGATCGCGGTTGTTTTCCTGCTCACGGGTGGCCCAGTTGGCGCTCACGCCATCGCCATTCTTGAGGCGCGTGGCACCGGCTTCCAGGAGGATGTCGTGGTCGACAGTCGGCGTGAACGACAGCCGTGCAGTCAGGTCGCGATGGTCTGCCTTGCTGAAACCGTTGGTGGTTTCGACGTCGTCGTCAGCCTGACGATCCAGGTAGCGTCCCCAGACCTGCAAGCCCAAAAAGTCTTCCTTGATCGGGCCACTGAGGAAGAACTGGGTCTGGCGCGCGTTGCCCTGATCGCTGTGCTGACGCGCCGAGTAATCGTAGGTGACCGAACCGCCCCACTCCGACGTGACCTTGCGTGTGATGATGTTGATCACCCCGCCAATCGCATCCGAGCCGTACAACGATGACATGGGCCCGCGAACCACCTCGATACGCTCGATGGCCTCGGCGGGCGGAATGAAACTCTGCTCATAACCGCTGTTGCCGTTGACCCGCGATTCACGGGCGCTCTGACGTTTGCCATCGACCAGAATCAGCGTGTAATCAGCAGGCATGCCGCGAATGGAAATATCGGTTTCGTTGGCCCCGCCATTGACGGTCACGCCCTCGACGTCGCGCAATGCATCCGTCAGATCGCGAAAGGATTTCTTGCGTAATTCGTCGCCGGTAATCACCGTCATCGAAGCCGGTGCATCCTCCAGGTTCTGCTCGAAGCCGGAAGCGGTGACCACCACGTCATCAAGCGACAGCACATTGGCGGGCTCGACCACGGGCTCGGCAGCATGAGCGTGGCCCGCAGCCAGGCAGGCCAGCGCGAGTTTGACCATCACAGCCGCAGGCCGCAAACGAAGAGGAGAATGCATGGAGCTTCCTTACGATTCACAAGTAAAAGAGAATCGTATGCATCTGCATTCAGGAAGGTTGGACAAGATGTGACAACATTTCGGGGCAGCAGGGCCGCCCCGGCCTCTTTTCTGTCAA
This sequence comes from Pseudomonas sp. CFBP2511, assembly GCF_030209255.1. NCBI lineage: Bacteria > Pseudomonadati > Pseudomonadota > Gammaproteobacteria > Pseudomonadales > Pseudomonadaceae > Pseudomonas > Pseudomonas sp. CFBP2511. The sequence continues at coordinate 40,223 of NZ_JARVSI010000026.1, forward strand.
AGCGCTTTTTTACGATAGCCCTCGATGATCGCCGAGAAGTCCTTGCCGCCATCGCCGCGCAGGCTCATCGCCTGATAAAGCTGCTGGGCGATGGCACCGAGAATCACCGGCTGATGCGCAACGCGCGCGGCCTCGGTTGCCAGCCCCAGATCCTTGAGCATCAGCTCCGCGCCAAAGCCGCCGCTGTAGCCGCGCGATGCGGGCGCAGTTTCGACGATGCCAGGCCAGGGGTTGTACGCCTCGGAGCTCCAGCAACGGCCGGTCGAGGTATTGATGATGCTGGCCAGCACCTCGGTGTCGATGCCCAGCGCGCTGCCCAAGGCCATCGACTCTGAAACACCGATCATGGAAATCGCCAAAAGCATGTTGTTGCAGATTTTGGCGATCTGCCCTGTGCCCACTTCGCCGCAATGCACGATGTTGCGGCCCATTATTTCCAGCACCGGCTTGAGCGCTGCAAAGTGCTGCGCCGAACCGCCGACCATGAACGTCAACGTCCCGGCCTGCGCGCCGCCGGTGCCGCCCGATACTGGCGCGTCACCCAATACGACACCTTGTTGCGCAGCTATAGCGGCGATGTCGCGGATCGTTTGCGGGTCGATAGTGCTGCAATCAACGGCCGGGACGCCGGGCGCAATCCCCTTCAACACGCCGTCGTCGTTCAGGTACACGCTGCGTACATGCGCAGCGGCAGGCAGCATGGTGATGACCAGTCCACTGCCCTCAGCGGCTTGCCTGGGTGAATCACTGACCTTTGCGCCCAGCCCGGCGAATTCGCTCAGTACATCCTTGTTCAGATCGAACACATGCAGGCTGTGCCCGGCGTTGATGAGGTTGCGAGCCATGGGCGCGCCCATGTTGCCCAGACCGATAAATGCGATGTTCATTATTGTTCTCCTTGGCCTGGCTGACAGGCAGCACTCAACGCAGATTGATCGTGGTATTCACGCCATCATTCACGCTGTCGTCATCGAACCAGCGGCTGGTGACGGTCTTGGTCTGAGTGTAGAACTGCACCACCTGTTTGCCATACGGCCCCAGATCACCCAGCTTGGAACCCCGCGAGCCGGTGAAACTGAAAAACGGCACCGGTACAGGAATCGGTATGTTGATGCCCACCTGGCCGACGTCGATCTCACTCTGAAACTTGCGCGCTGCGGCACCGCTTTGTGTGAACAAGCCCGTGCCGTTGCCGAACGGGTTGGCGTTGACCAGCGCAATCGCTTCATCCAGCGTGTCGACCTCCAGCACCACCAGCACCGGGCCGAATATTTCCTGGGTGTAGATCTGCATGTCGGTGGTCACACCCGAGAACAGCGTCGGCCCCACGAAGTTGCCGCCTTCATAGCCCGGCACCGAGACTTCCCGGCCATCCAGCTCAAGGGTCGCCCCTTCGCGCACGCCGCTTTCGATCAGGTCGAGAATGCGCTGCTTCGCCCGCTGGGAAATCACCGGACCGATGTCCGTGCCCGGCTCGTGACCGGCATTGACCTTGAGTTTCTGCGCCAACGCTTTAAGGTCCGACAGCCACTGCTTCGACGCGCCGACCAATACCACCACGGACGTCGCCATACAACGCTGCCCTGCTGCGCCAAAGCCTGCGCCCACCAGCGCGTTGAGCGTCTGCTCACGATTGGCATCGGGCAGCACGACGGCATGATTCTTCGCCCCCATCATCGCCTGCACGCGCTTGCCATGCCGTCCGGCCAGGTCATAAACGTGCGTGCCGACAGCGGTCGAGCCGACAAAGGAAATCGCCTTGATGTCCTTGTGCATGCAGATCGCGTCCACCACGTCCTTGCCGCCATGCACCACGTTGAGTACGCCCGCTGGCACACCCGCCTCGACCGCCAGTTCGACCAGCAGCAGGGTCGATAGCGGGTCCTGTTCGGAGGGCTTGAGGACAAAGGTGTTGCCGCAGGCAATCGCCATCGGGAACATCCACAGCGGAATCATCGCCGGAAAGTTGAAAGGGGTGATGCCCGCGCACACGCCGATGGGTTGGCGCAGGGTGTAAGTATCGACGCCACTGGCGACGTTCTCGGCGAACTCGCCCATTTGCAGCGTACCGATCGAGCACGCATGCTCGACCACTTCAAGACCGCGAAAGATATCGCCTTCGGCATCCGCCAGCGTCTTGCCCTGCTCGGCGCTCAACACCGCCGCAATGCGTTTGGAGTGCTCACGGATCAGCGCCTGCAACCTGAGCATGATGCGCATGCGAGCGCCGACGGGCGTGTCACGCCAGGTGCGATAGGCGGCGTGGGCGGCCGCAACGGCAGCGTTCACTTCATCGCTCGTCGCGAACGGCACTTGGGCGAGAATTTCCTGAGTGGCCGGGTTGACGATGTCTTGCCATTCACCGCTTTGCGAGTCGATCCACTCGCCGTTGATCAGCAGTTTCACGCGAGCAACGGTGGTCGAAGTGTCGTTCAATGAGGCATTCATGGCAGCGGTCTCCCTTCAGAAAAGCCACGCGTCCGGTGCATCTGCAAGCGGATCGCCGTGGTTTCCCGGCAGTATTGTTTTGAGTTGGTCAGGGGGCGTGCTTTGGAGTATAGATGTGCAAACTTCTAACAAGAACGCAGATAAAAGCAGGGTCAACATGCAAAAAAACATCACATCCCTGAGCGGGTTGAACTGGGATGACCTGAAATTTTTCCTTGAAGTGGCACGCACTCGCAAAGTCAGCAGCGCGGCCCGGCGCCTGGCGGTCGACTACACCACCGTGTCGCGGCGTATCAATTCGCTGGAAACTTCGCTCGGCACATTGCTGTTCGAGAAGTCGCGCAACAACGGCTTCATCATGACCGCCGAAGGTCAGCGCCTGCTGGGCTACGCCGAGTCCATCGAAAGCACGCTGCACATGGCCTGCGAACAGGTTTCCGGCTCCAGCGTGGCCTTGTCCGGGCATATCCGCATGGGCTGCACCGAGGGTTTCGGCAGCTTCTTCATCACCCCGCAACTGAGCCACTTTCTCGACAATTACCCGAGCATCTCGGTGGACATCCTGCCGCTGCCGCACTTCATCAGCCTGTCGAAACGCGAAGCAGACATCGTCATCGCCTTGGAGCGCCCGGAACACGGCCCGTACGTGTGCTGCAAACTCTGCGACTACAGCCTGCGCCTGTACGCGACCCAGGAATACCTGGACAACCACGCGCCGATCCAGCGCAAGGCCGACCTCAGCGAACACGTATTCATCAGCTACGTCGACGACCTGGCGTTCAGCTCAGAGCTGCTGTACCTGAGCAACCTGCTCCCCAACGCCCAGGCGCAACTGCGCAGCACCAGCGTCATCGCCCAATACACCGCCGCCTTGCAGGGCCGCGCACTGGCAATCCTGCCGTGCTTTCTCGCCGCGCAGGACCCGCGCCTGCTGCCGGTGCTGACGGAAGAGGTGAACATTACCCGGCAATTCTGGATGTACTGCCGGGAGGATTTGAGGAAGCTGAAACGGATCACGTTGTTGTGGGATTACATTCGCGAGGTGACGGAGTTGAATAAGGGTTTTTTGTTGGGGGAAAACCGCGCCGCTCGCTTTGTGTAATCGCAGATTTTCAAGGAATCAGGTGGCCGTATCTTAACGAGGGAAGGAGGCGGTACGCCGGTTGCAACGCGCTTGGCGCGCAAGCCGGGGTCGAGCGCCTGGGTTGCTGGACGCATGCTCGTCGCAAGTTCGTAGAAGCACAAAAAGTGCAGCCCAAGGGCAAAACCGGGCGGGTTGATGTTGCTCTGAGTTTTATCAACAAGCTTTACGGTATAGAGCGGGCGTTAAAAGAAGGCAGCGATGAGCAGCGTTATGAAGCTCGCCAGCAAAACAGCGTACCAGTGCTGACTCAGTTGCTCGCCTGGATAGAGAAAACGCCGTCTCACGTCACTGCGCAAAATGAGCTGGGTAAGGCGATCAGTTATCTAGCCAGCAACTGGCAAAAGCTGGTGCGCTATACCGAAGCTGGATTTTTGCCTATCGACAACAATACGGCCGAGCGTGCGATCAGACCGTTTGTGATCGGACGCAAGAACTGGCTATTCAGCGATCCCCCCAAGGGCGCAACGGCCAGTGCTCAACTCTACGGCTTGGTCGAGACCGCTAAAGCCAACGGCCAAGAACCCTATGCGTGGCTGCGCCACGCATTAGAACGGCTGCCACTGGCGACATCAGTTGAAGATTACGAAGCCCTGCTGCCTTGGAACTGCAAGCCTCGTTTGCATTCCTAAACGCGCTGTCCGTTTTTGGCAGATGGGGTTTATGGAGCGCTTACGATCGAATCGACCAGCGCCGCCTGGTAATCAAAGACGTTCATATAGTCCGTTGCGCATGGTTCTCGGAATTCTCTATCCACCCCAAATCCGTTTTCTGAAGCGCCCCCCGGCCCGCCATCATTGAGGGTGCACGCGAGTAGGAACATCATCCATGCAGTCAGGGAGATTAGGACCAATCGAGATCATTCCAGCTGATATTTCACCAGATCTGTCCCCCCAAGACATTTGCCCACCCGCAGACTCCAGATCGTATATCTCGGTCTCTGAAATCAACTCGCCAGTACGATGGTCATAGAGCCGAAAGAACGCAGGATAGCCCCAGGAGGGAAGCCACTTTCGTGGTACCTCACTATCTGGGTGTGGCATCGAATGAAACATCATCGGAAGAATCCAGAATGGTTTGTACAGTTCCACTCGATAACAACCTCCGGGGCTGATGTCAGGCTCGCCAGATCGTTGCGCCAAGCCCTTTTCCCACAATTCCGATGCGATCCAGATGCTGCTGGCGATAATAATGCAAGCTATAAAAAATTTGAGCCGGAGTGGTAGCAATTTCATTTCCTGACTCCCAACCTTATAATTCGATCAAACCCCCGCCATAATATGCCTGAATAAATAATAAAGTCGCCTCCATTTTTCGTTTTTTCTCGATGCTTGCGAAAGTCATAGTTTGTAATCGCAGCAAAAGGCCCGTCTTTTAAATTGATGATCAAGTCCCCTTGTAGCGTCAGTGCTATAGCTGATGATTCGCATTATTTAACTTTCTTAGGACCATAGACATCTAAAAGCCCATAACATTTCTCTTTAGCGGCCTGAGTTAAGTCTACAGTCATGTTACGTTTTCATTGCGCTTTCTGTTGTGCGGGCCGATCACGCATGCAATCAGGAACATTCGGGCCAATAGGAATCAGCCCTGAGTAAACGAAACCCGAGCCTTCACCCCAATCCATCCCCCATGCTCCTGACTCACGATCATAAATCTCGGTTTCTGAAATCAATTTTCCGTTTCGATGATCGTACAGCCTATAAAAGCCGGGACTGCCCCACCATGGAAACCATTTTGGCGATCTAACCCCATTAGGGTCCGGCTCTCTATGAAGTATGTCAGGCAGTACCCAAAAAGGTTTGAAAGCTTCCAATCGATAGCACCCACCGGGACTGACGAGTGGAACTCCTGATCTTTTAGCTAGCGCTTTCTCCCACCACTCGGAAGCAGTCCAAAGACTACAAGCCATTATAATATATGCCAAAAAAAACTTTATCCTTGTCGATGACATCTTCATTGGCGTGTTCCTAAATCAATCGTCCTATCAATTTTTTTCCACAATATATCGGAATAGATAACAAAATCTCCTCCCTTACCCATTTCACTTCTATACTCCCGAAAATCGCTATTGTAAATTGCTGCAAAGGGTCCATCTTTCAGTCTAATCACTAAATTCCCCTGTGGCGTCTTGGAAATCACGGTCTCTGCTTTCGTTAATGCATGATCTTCTGTCCAAGCACCCAGATATTGAAAGCCATTGAAATCATAGTGATCGCGAATATAAAACCCTATCTGATCTATATGAAAACATTCGTGCCTCTCTTTTGTTAGGCTATCTATCTTGCTAAAAGCGCTCCCTACAACACCTACCTTTAATGTCGCCTTCCCTAATGCGCCATACATATCGTCCAGTACATCCCAGACGTTACCGAATTTAACGAAGTTTAATTGAGATACGGAATCCATCTGTAACGCAGTCATGGCATTGGACCCTAGTTCAACTACTCCTATCCCGCTCCAGCCTGCCTTTTTTAGCAGCATATTTAAACGAGCTTTAGCATTGACCGTGGTCAGAAGTAACTCAGCTTCCTCAACAGCCTGCCTGCATCGCTCAAACTGCATTGCCCATTCCATCTTCACGATGCTTTCATCGCACTGCGCGGGAGACAGGCTCATTGGGTCAGGCTGTGTTTCCTGCACCTTTCACTCCTCCGGCATCTCCCAGGTAGGACTGTCAAACCATCGCTGCATCAGCGCCGCTGCCGTATCCCAACCCATATTGCGCATGGCTGCCGGAATTCTGGAGAGAGCCAAGCTTTGGATAATGACTTCTTTGGCTGGTGTGTCTGTCGGGGCGTAGGTGTGCGAGGCTCCTTGGGGCAAGGCATAGTAGGTGTCAGGGCCTAAGGCGTTGGTGCGCTGGAAATCATTTAGAGACATTGGTGTTATTCCATGACTGGTCGGGGGGCGTGGGTAGCGAGTTGCAGAGCGGTAACCGCGGTGCTTGTATGGCTGCGGCTATAACCCTGCACGTCAAGCGTGCTAACGGCAGTGCAACGTTGGTCTTGCACAACCACGTATCCCAGATGGCCAAGGCTGGAGCGTTTCTCATTGAAAAGACGAAAACGCTCATCGCACACCTTAGACTCCTGTTGACCCATAGCTGAATCAACTGGCTGCACAACCGCATCTGCCACAAGCTCGCTAGCCGCCCCCTCACCGCTACTGACCAAAATACCAGGCGCGGACACTGTAGCGCTCGACCGTCTCTCAACCCGAAAGAAGTTCTGCTGTCGAGATATCAGGCGTGCTCCGCAACTGGTCAGGTCGCCCTCCAGCGCGATAACGTATCCTTCGATATGGAAGTTGCTTTCTTCGCCAATAATTTTGCTAGCGCCGTGCAGTGGGCAGGTTACGTCACAGCCTCTATGCGCTGCGGGAAAACCATTGATGCGCTTTGTTTGATCGCCGTTGATAACATACCCTCCGTGGTCTGTGATATCCCCCTGAACTATGGCCAGTAGTTTCATACAACTCTCCCTGATAACTGTTTTTCCAACTTCACGAATCCTTGTTAATTTTACAGTATTCACCAGCAAGCCTATTGATTTTGCCTGGTAAAAAACCTCAAGATATTGCAGGCAGATGTAGTCTGATCTGAAAATTGAGGAGCGGTCGAGCATTTTTTGAAATGCTTCTGTGTAGTCGTAACAGCCCTATAGTAGCTGACTATCGCCATATTTTGTCGATGCGGATGGCAGAAGCGCGATTCTGAGCATACTAACTATGCACTGTACGAAAAATGCGCGGGCGCAGGTCAGATAAGGCAAAAAGCAGGTGAGACGTAGAAGAGTGCGCAACATCGCGTAAACACGCGCAGAATCTTGCGCAATTTTTATGATTTTTCGCCTGAAAAAAATCTCCAAAACGAGAAAATGAATTTTAAGTCTTTGATTTATATACATAAAAAATAACTGGCACCTTTCTTGTTATCTCTCTCGTCATTCAACGGGCACACGGCCCGTTTCTGCGGAGAGATTTCGGCATGCTTGCATCGGCCCACCAGGCCCGTTTCAGTCTGATCCTCAACGGTATCGATCACGACTTTCAGGTCCTGTCGTTCACCGGGCACGAAGCCATCAGTCAACCCTTCTGCTTTACGCTGGAGCTGGTCAGCGAGCGCACGTCGCTGGATCTGGAGAGTTTGCTGAATCACCCAGCCTATCTGCAATTCGCGCCCGATGGCGGGGGTGTTCACGGCTTGATCGACCGGATTGCCCAGGGCGACTCCGGGCGACGTCTGACTCACTATTCGATCACGCTACGCCCGCATCTGGCCCGACTTGCTCATCGCACCAATCAGCGCATCTTTCAGAGGCTGACGGTGCCGCAGATCATCGAGCAGGTATTGAAGGACCACGGCCTGCTGGCCAATGCCTTTCACTTCCATGCCGGTACGCCTCACGCCGAACGCGAATACTGCGTGCAGTACAACGAATCAGATCTGCACTTCATTCAGCGCCTGTGCGAAGAGGAAGGTTTGCACTATCACTTCGAGCACAGCGCGACGGCGCATCAACTGGTGTTCGGCGATGACCAAACGGTGTTCCCGAAACTGGGGCCTGTGATCTATAAACAGGACACCGCCCTGCTGGCCGAAGAGCCGGTGATCAAGCGCTTCAAACTACGGTTGGAGACTCGCCCCGAGAGCACCGCTCGCCGTGATTACCATTTCGAGAAGCCGTTTCTGACCATGGAGGGAGCGGCTGTTGGCAACAACAGCATCGGGCTTGAAGACTACGATTATCCGGGGCGGTTCACGCACCGGGACCGTGGCACTCATCTCGCGCAGCGGGCGCTTGAACGTCATCGCCATGACTACTTGCTGGGCGAAGGGCACAGCGATCAGCCGCGATTGGTCAGTGGCCATTTTCTGACCCTGAGCGAACACCCCAACGATGACTGGAATGAGTTGTGGCTGCTGATTGAAGTTCGCCATGAAGGCCGTCAACCGCAAGTACTTGAAGAGTCCGTGCACGAGATCCAGAGCCCTGACAACTTTCATCAGGGCTACCGCAATACTTTTCTGGCTACGCCCTGGAAAGCAATCTTTCGCCCGCCCTTGCGTCACCCCAAGCCACGAATATCCAGCAGCCAGACCGCCGTGGTCGCCGGCCCGGAGGGCAAGGAAATTCACTGCGACGAGCACGGGCGGGTCATGGTGCGGTTTCATTGGGATCGTTCAGGCCAGAGCAGCTGCTGGCTGCGGGTGTCGTCGAGCTGGGCGGGTAATGGTTATGGCGGCATGGCCATCCCGCGAATCGGCATGGAAGTGCTGGTGACTTTTCTTGACGGCGACCCTGACCGGCCGTTGATCAGCGGCTGCCTGTACCACGCCGAGCACCTTCCGCCCTATGAACTGCCCGCGCATCAGACGCGCAGCGTGTTCAAGACCCTCAGCAGCCCAGGCGGCGGGGGCTCCAATGAATTACGCATCGAGGACCGGGCCGGGCAGGAGCAGATCTATGTTCATGCTCAACGCGACTGGGATCAGAACATCGAGCACGACCAGCGTATCTACGTCGGCCATGAGCGTCACGACCGGGTCGAAGCCAACAGTTACAGCGAGTTCAAGGCTCAGGAACACCGTACTGTCGAGGCTGACCGGCTGACGGAAGTCAGAGCGGATGATCATCTGACCGTGGGTGGGGCTCGGCATATTCGGGTCGGCGATGGCCTGCTGGTAGAGGCCGGAAAGGAAATCCACCTGAGCGCCGGGAATAAAATAGTGATCGAGTCGGGAATGGAGATCACCGTCAACGTTGGCGGCTCTTTTATCAAGATCGATGCCAGCGGCGTGACCGTGGCAGGCCCGCTGACAAGGCTCAATTCGGGCGGCCAGCCGGCAACAGGTACGAAGGCAGCGCCTCTGTTGCCGGGGCTGGTGAAACAGGCCAGTAACGACGGACCGGGGGAGTTGCTGATGCAGCGCCTGAGCGGGCCTGGACCGATAGTGGAGCTTTGTCAGAAACCCAAGGGCGGAACGCCTGCGGACTGCCCACTTGCCGATTGCGGCTGTCGCAAAGCCTTGCTGTCGGGTGGCCAGCGATGAGCGTTTACGTACTGCTGGAACGAACCGACCGGTTACTGGAACACCTTTATAAACTGCTGCCCGATCCAGCGCCAACGGCACTGTTCGACAAGACCGAACTGGTCCCCTACCGGGAGCAGAGCCCCCTCTGGCTAGAGGCGACCAGCCCTTTGCTGGAAGCCATTCATGACGCACCCGACGCCTGGCCCGGCCTGATCATCGAAAGCGACGCGCCCGCCGACGTTGTGCTCGCCCATCTCAGGCACATTTTGTTTATCAGGTTCGAGGGGCAGCGCCGAGGCGTGCTGCGCTATTCGCACCCTGTCACCGCCAGCTACTTCTTTACGGCAGAGCCCCCTCAAACCAGTGCCCAGTGGTTCGGCCCTATTTCCAGGCTTGGCTGGTACGGCGGCACCTGGGAGGACCTTGCACAAGGCAAGCAGCGCTGGTTCGACGTTCGCAATCCCCACGCATCCGATTGGCAACCGCCACAACCTCAAGTGACGTTCGGTTTAAACCAGCAGCAGGAAGACGCGTTGCGACGCCAGACCAAGGAATTCGCACAATGACCACCGGCAGACTGAGCGATGGCCCTTCCTGCGAAATGGACAAACTGA